>WFYB01000022.1 GCA_015490315.1 Sulfurovum sp.
ATGCGATCTATGCCCTCAAAAATATCCGCTTGCTTGATACCAAAGTGCGTATCATCCTGGTCAACCAGTGGGATGACGAAGAGATCGGCAGGGATATGGAGAACATCACCCATATCGATGTGAATGAGCTGATGGCGGCACACCTCTATGATCAGCTTCCCAATGTCCCGCTGGTCGCACAGAATGTCGGTCTGGGTCGCGGTGAGATCATGGAGATCCATGTCCCTTTCGGCAGTGCCTATGCCTACAGACACGTCGGTTCTATCCTTCAGCGCAAGTGGAAGATCGCCGCTATATATCGGGATGACAAGCAAATATTGCCGACCAATGCGACGATGATCCGCCCAAACGATGCGCTTTTGGTCGTAGGCAAACCGATGGTGCTTGACGGGGTATACCGTGCGATCAACAAACGTATCGGGCTTTTCCCTGAACCTTTCGGGCATGATCTCTATCTGCTGCTTGATTTCCGCTATGACCAGGAGAGAGCACTGCAGTATCTCAGAGAGAGCAGCTATCTTACAGAAAAACTCGAAAACAAATCTCTTTTTGTCAGGATCATCAACCCAAGCAACTTTGCACTGATCGATGAACTGAGAAAGTTCGAAAGTGATCAGGTAACGCTCCTGATCTCCTATGATGAGGAGGATGCCGCGGCGATCATAGAATATGATATCGGTGAGCATGATATCGGACTGGTACTTGCAAGTACCGAAACTTTTGAGGCAGATGAGCTCAAAGAGATCCTTTACAATCTCAAAAAACTGGTCTATCTTTTCGGCGATTGTCCGCTCTACAATGTCCATGAGTCTGTGGTGCTCATCGGTGAAGATGAGAAGATGGAATCGATCTCCTCTACAGCATTTGATATCTCCGAATCGCTAGGACTCAAACTCAAACTCTGTGACTTCGATCCGGAAGGGGATTTTGAGAGCAAGAAGATGATACTCGAACACTATGAGACCCTCTCGCATATTTTCAATATCGATATAGGGATCGAACAGAAGGTCGCCAACCCGATCAGAGAGCTCTCCCGTATGGAGAATGTCCTGCAGGTTGTTCCGTTTGAAAAGGCGTTGAGTTCAGAAGGTTTCCTCAAGCTACTCTCGACAAAAATAGACGACTTTCTTTTGCGCAGCCAAAAACATCCCAAGCTCCTTGTGCCGTTTGCGCTTGCAGAGGGTAAAGAGGAGGGCTAAACCTAAATCTCGACATAGAAATTCAGCTTCGAGATTTGGGTTAAAAGCCTCTTCGTGCCGCTACAACGAGCTTTAACCACAAATAAGATAAAATAAAGCCAATTATAATCTAACGAAGGCTTTTTCTCCATGATCGTTCCAATAGAATTGCCCCATACCGGTACCGTAAAGTATGACATCACTATCGATGCGCTGCCGGAGCTGACCTTTGATACCAATGTAGTTATTGTCACCAACCCCACTGTCGCAGGCTACCATCTCGACAGACTGCTTTCGCATATCAAAGCTGATCAGCTTCATGTCGTCACGGTACCTGATGGTGAGGAGTACAAGACCCTCCAGACTGTCGAGCAGATACTTGATGAGTGCTTCGAACACAAACTTGACAGAAAATCACTGCTGATCGCATTTGGCGGCGGCGTGATCGGGGATATGACGGGGTTTACGGCATCACTCTATCAAAGAGGGATCGATTTTGTACAAATACCTACGACACTCCTTTCTCAGGTCGATGCGAGTGTAGGGGGTAAAACAGGGGTCAACAACAAATACGGCAAAAATCTCATCGGTGCTTTCTATCAGCCCAAAGCGGTCTATATCGATCCTGCATTTCTCGAGACACTTCCCGAGCGGGAGTTTGCCGCAGGTGTGGCAGAGATCATTAAGATGGCAGTGATGTTCGACAAAGACTACTTCGATTTTCTCAAAGAAGCCGATCTGCACGATACAGAGACGCTCAAAGAGACGATCCGACGCAGTGTCGAGCTCAAGGCATGGGTCGTCAACCAGGATGAGAAGGAGGCTGGCATCAGGGCGGTACTCAACTACGGGCATACCTTTGGGCATGTCATCGAGAACGAGACCGGGTACAAAACCTATCTGCACGGCGAGGCGGTCGCTATCGGTATGGTCATGGCGAATGCACTGGCAGTCTCACTGGGACTCATGTCGACAGAGGAGGCAGAGGAGATCAAAGCACTTTTGCAGAAGCATCATCTGCCCGTCGACTATGCGATCAAGGATGTCGACAGCTTTTATGAGCATTTCTTCCTGGACAAAAAAAGTGCCAAAGGGAGCATCAAATTTATCCTTCCTGAAGGCATAGGAGGGCATCGGATCGTTCAAGATATCGATGAGGCAGAGGTCAAAAAGGTGCTGAAGCAGTTTGAGGGGCAGGGATGAGACGATACCTGCTGCTGATTACTATCCTCCTTGCTGCTTCCCTCTATGCAGAAAATAATACTACCCAAAATAGTGATACAAATATACCACTAACCGCAGTAGTAGAAGAGCTCAATCTTTCGGAAGCACCTTCCAGCCAGGAGCAGTCACAGATCAAGGCACTGCTCGCATCCAAAGACCAGATAGACCAGGAGCTGCTGGAGAACAATATCTGGTCCAAGATCTACAGCAACTACCACACCTACAAAGAGCTTGAGCAAAAGAAGAAAAAGCTTGAGGCGCAGATCAAGAAACTTGAGGCAAAAAAGAAGCGCAGCAAGGATGAAGAGGAGATACTCGCTGCAAGCAAAGAGGAGTATCAGACACTTCAGGGTAAGCTTCAACTGCTCAAAGAGTACGAGAAGGATCCTTTCAAAAAGCTCCTTACACCGCCGGAGATCGGAGAAGTTCCAACTGTGGGAAATCCCTTTGCCATCATCAGTGCGCTCTCCTATCAGAAGAAGCTGACATCTGACCAGGAGGAGTACAACAACCGCTACGCTTCGCTTCAGCATATTGTTAGCAAACTCAAAGAGCGTGACGAGATCCTCAAAAAGTTGAGAGAACTCGATCCAAACAACAAGAAGTATGCCCAGGAAGCCAAGCAGGTCGAGGATGAGATCAAGACATTCCTTCCGGTACTCGATATCTTCAAGACCACCAACAATGTTCATACCAAAAAGATCGATGAGATCAAACTCAAACTCAAAAACGATATCAAACGAGAAATTGAAAAGACGATGACCATTGGTGCGGTGATCCTTGTCTTTATCCTGCTGCTGCTGATCATCAAGTATTTTGTCCGAAAATATATGTCGGACAATGAACGCTTCTATACGATCAACAAGGCACTCAATATCACTTTCCTTTTTTTGATGATATTGACACTCCTTTTGGCATATATCGAGAATGTCAGTTATCTGGTGACGATCCTCGGATTTGCTTCTGCGGGTATCGCTATTGCGATGAAAGACTGGTTTATGTCGTTGATGGGGTGGTTTGCGATCATACTGGGCGGTACGATCCATGTCGGTGATCGGGTCAAGTTTGTCAAAGACGGCGTTGAGTACATCGGGGATATCGTCGATATCTCTTTGTTGCGTATGACTGTACATGAGGATGTTACGCTGACCACCTATATGCACAACAGGCGTGCTGGGCGGATCATCTTTATCCCCAACAACTATATCTTTACCGATATGATCGCCAACTACTCCCATGCTGGACTCAAAACGGTATGGGACGGGATCGACTTCGTGATCACATTCGATTCGGATGTGCAAAAAGCTGCCTCGATCGCCAAGGAGGTTACGCGTAAATACTCCAAAGGATACACCGACATCACGCGTAAACAGCTCAACAAGCTTCGCAGTCAGTACAGTATCAGAAACACCAATGTCGAGCCGCGTATTTTGACCTTTATCGAGGATTACGGGATGAAGATATCTGCATGGTACCTGACCAATTCCTATGCGACCCTGACCCTTAGGAGTACCATCTCCGCAGAGATCATCCGCAGACTCCATGAGGAGGAGAGTATCACTCTGGCATATCCTACACAGTCTATCTACATCGACAAAGATGTACGCAAACCAAAACCGGAACAAAAAGAGATTCCAATGGGTGAGGAGACCTACTGATGCAAAAAGTCTATTTCAAAACATTCGGCTGCCGTACCAACCAGTTCGATACGCAGGTGATGATCTCCAAGCTGAAGGATTATGAGCTAACGATGAATGAGCTCGAATCAGACATCATCGTCGTCAACTCCTGTACCGTTACCAACGGTGCAGACTCCTCAGTACGCAACTATATCTCATCGATGAAACGCAAAAACCCCAATGCACGTGTCATCCTTGCCGGATGCGGCTCACACTCAAAAGGAGAGAGCCTCTTTACGGACAAGAAAGTCTTTGGGGTCATCGGACACTCTGAGAAAGAGAAGATCAATGAGATACTGGGGCAGACACAGCCATTTTACCAGATAGGGGATCTCGAGCACATCGACTCTACCATCGTCGAAGAGTTTGTAGGGAAGAGCCGTGCATTTATCAAGATCCAGGAGGGGTGTGACTTCGCATGCTCATACTGTATCATCCCGCAGGTACGCGGTGCGGCAAGATCACACAAAGAGGAGACGATCCTTGAGCAGATCAGCAAGCTCTCATCCAACGGTTTTGGAGAGTTTATCCTCACCGGTACCAACGTCGGAAGCTACGGCAAAGATCACGGTACTTCGATGGCTGAGCTCCTTAAGAAAATGAGTATGATCCGCGGTGTCCGCCGTATCCGTATCGGCAGTCTGGAGCCTATTCAGATCGACGATGCCTTTATGGAGCTTTTGGATGAGCCGTGGATGTCAAGGCATCTACACATCGCACTACAGCATACCTCTGACAAAATGCTCAAGCTCATGAACCGAAGAAACGATTTCAAAAGCGATCTGGCACTCTTTGAGAAGATCGCCCAAAAAGGCTATGCGATCGGTACAGACTTTATCGTAGGGCATCCCGGAGAGGATGAGAAGAGCTGGGCAGAGGCGATTGAGCGGGTCAAGCAGCTGCCTCTGACGCATGTGCATGCATTCAGCTACTCCAAACGTGACAACACCGCATCCGCGACGATGAAACCAGAAGTCAGAGGCAATATCGCCAAGGAGCGCCACAAAGAGCTCACAGCACTTGTCAATGCCAAAAACTACGCCTTTAGGCGTGCCCATACCGACAACCTTGAAGTACTGCTCGAAAACGGCAAGGATGGGGTTTATCACGGTTTTGACCAGTACTTCAACAAGGTAGAGGTCAAAAGTGAGGAGGATCTCAGCAGCAACTGGGTGCTCCTCAATCAGGTGGAGGTGACCGCACATGGTAACAAAGCGCAGATTTGATCCACGCAGGATCAACCAAAAGAACCTTAGGATCATTGTCGGACTTGCACTGCTCTTTGTACTGCTGATCAGCTATGCTTTTTTGCGTGATACCGATCCGCTCATTACCCACAAAGAGGCAAATGCACTCTTTACCAAGGACAAAATTGAGAAACTGATCATCGATGGTGACTATATCCGCATCCAGACACCCCAAGGCAGATATAAAGTCTACAAAGAGGCGATCAATACCGCTCCCTTTTTCAGTAAATATCCCGTCGAAGTAAAGCAGAGTGCGATCTCTCTTTATGATCTACTCTCGTTACTTATCCTTATAGGGGCATTTACACTCTTCTTCCGTTTTATGAAGCAGAGCAGGCTTCAGCAGCTCAAGCAGATCAGGAGTGTCTCAAGAAGCAGTGAGAATGAGGGGATAGAGCCTATCGTGGCGATCAAATCCAACGTTACTTTCGATGATGTTGCAGGAATCAAAGATGTCAAAGAGGAGCTTGAGGAGATCATCGATTTTCTGCGTGAACCGCAGAAGTACAGAGAGCTCGATATCCGTCTACCCAAAGGGGTGCTTCTCGTAGGTCCTCCGGGTGTAGGCAAGACCCTTATCTCCAAAGCGGTCGCGGGGGAGGCGGGTGTACCCTTCTTCTACCAAAGCGGGGCGAGTTTTGTGCATATCTATGTAGGTATGGGTGCCAAGCGGGTTAGTGAGCTCTTTCGCAAAGCGAAGCAGAATGCCCCCAGTATTATCTTTATCGATGAGATCGATGCGGTGGGCAAAAGCAGAGGGGAGTTTCGCAACGATGAGCGTGAGGCGACACTCAATCAGCTGCTGACCGAAATGGACGGCTTTGAAGAGAGCTCCGGTGTCATCGTGATCGGTGCGACCAACAAGATCGATGTACTTGATGAGGCGCTGCTACGTGCAGGGCGCTTTGACAGACGTATCCATATCTCGCTGCCTGACCTTGAAGATCGCATCAAGACCCTTGAGCTCTATCTTGCCAAGAAGCCGCACCGTGTCGATATCGAACAGGTGGCACGTATGACTGTCGGCTTCAACTCCGCAGCGCTTGACACACTTACTAATGAAGCGGCGATCCATGCGATGCGGGAGGGTAGAAGAGAGATAGAGACCTCAAACTTTGAAGCGGTCAAAGAGAAGGTGCTTCTGGGCAAGCGGAAGATCCTCAGTTTTACCGATGAGGAGCGTCAGATACAGGCACTCTACCAGGGTGCCAAAGCGGTCATCGCTACCTGGCTCGATGTAGAGTTTGAAAAGATCGGTATTGTCAATACACGCTTTTTGACCCAGGAGCATGAGATACTCTCCAAATCCCAGCTGCTTAACCGTATCAAGACCTATCTTGCCGGAAGTATCGCAACCAAGCTGCACTACAATGAGCAGTTTACCAATGCCAGCAGTGACATCATGCAGGCAAAAGAGCTTGTACGCAAGGTGATCTATGAGTATGCGATGAGTGACAACTTTATCATTACCCCCCAACAGGAAGAGGAACTTCTACGTGAGTCTGTCTCAGAGGTCAATACACTTCTTCAGACACTCGACAAAGCGCTCAAAGAGATCGCCGCATATCTTCTGGAAAATGAAAATATCACCCAGGAGAAGTGCCGGGATATTTTGAGAGGTATCTTTTAGCCGATGCGATATTTCAACGGGTTTTCCCTCCGTGGTGAGGAGCAGCTTTTCGAAGAGATAGTTCCGGGTACAGAGACGACAGTAGCCGGATTCAGCTATGGTGCACAGCAAGCTTTGGAGTATGCGCTGCATAGTTCCTGCCGTATCGACAGGCTCATCCTGATCTCCCCGGCTTTTTTCCATAATCAAAAGGAGAGCTTCATTCGTGCACAGTTGCGTTATTTTGAGAGTGACAAAGATGCCTACATCCAGACCTTTCTAAAAAATGTTGCCTATCCCTCCGATCGTGATCTGACCTCCTATCTGCATCCGGGTAACAAAGAGAGCCTTGAAGCACTGCTCAATTACCGATGGAAAGCGGAGGATCTGCACACCCTTCAACAAAAAGGGATACAAGTTGAAGTCTTTTTAGGGGCAGAGGATCGTATCATCGATGCCGAAGTTGCCTATGCTTTCTTCTCCGAACTTACCACAACTTATCTTATCAAAAAGGCGGGACATCTCCTTGCAAGCTGAAACACACCCTTTAAAAACCAACATCGTCATCACCGGATGCTCCTCGGGCATCGGTCTTGAGAGCGCCAAATACCTCAAGGATAAGTTCATTACCGTATATCCTACAGCACGAAAACCGGAGGATGTGGAGATGCTCCGATCACTCGGTTTTGAGCATGCGATGCAGCTCGATGTCACCAAACCCGAAGAGATCGCTGCGGTGACAGAAGCAGTCTTGGCAAAAGAGGGGAAGATCGATGCATGGTTCAACAATGCCGGCTATGGACAGGCAGGGGCACTGGAGGATATAGGTACCGATGTACTTAGAGAACAGTTCGAGACCAATGTTTTTGGGCTTCACGAGTGTACCAGACAGATCATTCCTGTGATGCTTGCACAAGGCTACGGCAAGATCATCCAGCACTCCTCGGTACTGGGGCTTGTCTCTCTCTTTGGCAGAGGTGCCTACAACGCGAGCAAATACGCCATCGAGGGGCTCAGCGATACACTGCGGCTGGAACTCGAGGGTACCGGTATCTCCGTCTCACTTCTCAATACAGGGCCGATTACCAGCCGTTTTAGAGAGACAGCGATGCGAAAACTCCGGGAGAATGTCGATATCGAACACTCACGATTCAAAGAGGATTATCTCTCCAAACTGCAGGGAGGAGGGAAGAAAGTCCCCTTCAATGAAGAGGCGGATGCTGTTGCCATCGTGGTACACAGGATCCTCCTTTCTCCCAAACCAAAACCCAGATACTATATCACCAAAGCAACCTATCTTTTGGGATATCTCAAAAGGATACTGAGTACTTCCATGCTTGACAGGATACTGATCAAGATCGGTTAGAGATGTCTGAGTGTTGCAGTAAGATAGAAAGGCATCGTGATATTTCTGCCTTTGGCTTTTGCCTGATACATATAGTCATCTGCCTGACGGATAAGGTCATCGATCGAAGTAGCATCTTTCATCTGGGCGACACCCGAACTCAAACTCACCTTGACCTCCTGCCCCTGATGGTAGAATAGGAACTTCAGGACATTCTGACGGATCTTCTCGGCAACCTGGTATGCTTCACGCTGGCTTGCACCGGGCAGAACGATCAGAAACTCTTCACCGCCCCAGCGTGCTGCTAGATCAGTCCTTCGAATAGACTGCTTAATAATATTGGCTATCTCAACTAAAACATGATCACCAACTTGATGACCAAATCTATCATTGATGTCCTTGAAAAAATCGATATCGCACAAAATAATACTAAAATTCTTATTTTTTTCTTTCCATGTTTTATAAAAATTTTCTAGATAATAATGGATACCTCTTCTATTATAAAGTCCTGTGAGTTGGTCTTCATCTACCATATTAGATAGTTTGTGTGTAAGGGTATGCATATGATCAAAAACTTCCTGAGTAGAGTAGGCATATGCTAATGTCAAGGCACTCACTAAGATATACACTAAAACAATTCTCAATTTAAAATCAAAGCTATAATGGATATTCGTATGAAAAAAATCTCCAGGGCTAAAAAGTATGAAAGCAATTAGACTTACAAATAGTCCTAAAATAATAAGTCCTCGTCTCAATCCATAGAGAAATAGGGTAACAGCAGGTGTAGCGTATATCCATAGATGTCCTGAGTTTTCTACACCACCTGTCGCAACAAGATAAAGCATTAGTATCAAAACAGGGAAAAGTAACATATGTGAAGCAGCGCTATGAGAAATCTTCTTATGATATAAAAGGTAAAGGTTTATTGCAGCTAGTATAGATATAATTACGAGCAAAAATGCTAAAAAGTTATCATCCCTATATATTGCATAAATACCCAACGGAAACGTAAAGGTAATAGAGAGGATAGAAAACGCTTTTAATATATAATTATACTTTAGATAGCTAGTATCAACAAACCTAGACCCATTTTCTTTAATTGTTCCATTTTCATTTTTTGACATTGTTGACATTCTCCCCAGAATCGTTCTTAATTATAGTTGTCTTAGCTTAAATATCGTATATAACTAACGCATAATTGGATATAATCTCTCCTAAATTAGCGTGAAAAGAGGAGAAGTAGATGGATAAGATCAAAATTGGCGTAGTAACGACCAGTGATAGAGCGTCACAGGGCATTTACGACGATATTTCCGGTGTGGCGATCATGGATACGATGAAGGAGTATCTGCTCAATGAGTGTGACTATGAATACCGCTGTATTCCAGACGAGCAGAGTATCATCGAGACGACACTGATCGAACTCTCCAGAGACCACAACTGTGACCTGATCGTCACGACCGGCGGCACAGGACCAGCCCCCAGAGATGTCACCACAGAAGCAACGGAAAATGTCTGCCAGAAACTGCTGCCTGGCTTTGGCGAGCAGATGAGAGCGGTCAGTCTCCAGTATGTGCCTACCGCGATTCTCTCCAGGCAGACAGCCGGTATCTGCAACGGTTCGCTCATCATCAATCTCCCCGGGAAACCTAAGTCGATCCGTGAGTGTCTCGATGCGGTTTTCCCTGCGGTGCCATACTGTATTGACTTGATAGGCGGCGGCTATATGGAGGTCAACGAAGAGGTGATCAAAGCCTTCAGACCCAAAGCAAAATAGGAGAATACTAAATAATATGAATATTGATTTCATTGAAAGCAAACTGCAGGAGATTATCAAGGAGCTCAAAAAAGAGGTGATGGAAGTCCTCATGGATGAGAGCCTTGACAAAAAGCAGACCAATCTGCGCATGAAGCCGCTGACCTCTACCAAGAAGATACTGACCAATGCAATGGAAAGTATCAAAATGGTCGACCGTTTAAGTAAAGAAGAGATGGAGGAGTGATGCCAAACAGCATGCTTCTGCTGCTCTTTATCATTACTATTGGACTTTTTTTCTGGGGCATCTACAAAGCACTAAAGAGGCAAAAAAGTCTTTATGCTCTGGCAATGCTCCCTTTTCTGCTCCTTATTGCAGCTATCATGCTCCTGTAGAGCGGCTACTTTCTGGTGCTGGTCATACCTGCCTGCAGCCATGTCTGCATACCGCCTCGGTACCATTTGATCTTCTCAGGATCATATCCCGCTTCGATGAGAGACTCTATAAAAGCCACCGATTGCGAGCACCATGGGCCGTTGCAAAAGACCAGCAGTTCTTTGGCATGCCTAAAATCATACCGTTCATGCCGATCAATCTCCACACCCATCTTTTTCAGATAGGCTTCAAATTCAAATGGATGTGCCTCACGGTTTTTGATATAGTTGAAAGGAATATTGACCGCTCCGGGGATGGTACGGTAGTTGTACCACTCCTCTTTGCGTGCATCGATCAGCATCATCTTTGGATCACGCTGCATGCGTTTGATAAACGCCAGCGTCTCAAGCTCACCTACGGTTCGTACATCTTCATGGATAGTGATAGGTAGAAGTTTACCTGAGGTATGTAGATAGCTGGAGACACAGTTTTGCGGGACTTTGGGGTTGGCATAGTTGCCTGTCCAGAGCATCTCATTGGTGATGGGCACCTTTTTGCATTCAGGCGGTATATCGCGCTTGACGACAAAGGTCTTGCTCTGTTTGTTACTGAAGGTATGTTTGACGGGGATCCCCGCATATTCGAAGCTTATCTCTTTCGCCTGCAGAAGCAGGGCAGATCCGACAAGCAGCAGAAAAACAACTCTATACATCGATACTCCTTTCGGGGAGATTTGGGTCTTAGCGACTCCATCTCGTAGTATCTATATCATAGCATAATAGTATTACCCCCAACGCTCTATTTGTTGACCGCAACCTTATAGGTCGGATCATCCTCTTCATAGGTACAGAACGGGCCGGCGATCTTGAGGGTCTTTTTGCAATCCTCAGAGAGGTGTCTGAGGGTGAGCTTCTTACCCGCTTTTTTGTACTTCTCTGTCAGTGCATCGATCGCTTCGGCACCGGAGCTGTCCATCACTCTGGCATTTTTGAAGTCGATGACCACCTCTTCGGGATCATTGGCGACATCGAACGTTTCGTTGAAAGAGGTCACCGACCCGAAAAAGAGAGGGCCTTCGAGCTCATAGATCTTCTTGCCGTTCTCGATATGTGTCCGTGAAAAGATCTTGGCATGCTTCCATGCAAAGACCAGTGCTGAGATGATGATCCCAGCGATGACCGCTACGGCGAGATCTTCGAAGATGGTGATGATAGTCACGACGATAAGCACAAAAGCATCTGAACGCGGCATATGCTTGATACGCTTGAGAGAAGAAAACTCAAAGGTACCGATACTTACCATAAACATGATCCCCACCAAGACTGCGATAGGGATCGCAGAGATCACATCTGAGAAGCTCACCACAAGGGTGATGAGCAAAATTGCGGCAGTAAACGAAGAGAGTCGTCCCAGTCCACCGGAGGTGAAGTTGATCACCGACTGCCCGATCATCGCACAGCCTGCCATCCCGCCAAAAAGCCCTGAGAGGGTATTGCCCACACCCAGTGCGACACACTCCTGATTGCCAGAGCCGCGTTTGCCGCCCATCTCATCGAGTACAGAGAGTGTCAGCAGCGACTCTATCAGTCCCACCAGTGCCACGATCACAGCCGTACCGAAGATCACCACCAGTGACTCCCAGCTTGTCAGCAGCTCCCAGTGGGGCATGACGAAATGGGGGAGCGAAACATGGGAAAGATCGGCAAGATCCCCGACAGTTTTGGTATCGATATGGAAGAAGTGTACGATCAGTGTGATCGTCACGATAGCAACCAATCCGGCAGGTACGGCTTTGCTGATCTTGGGCAGGAACTGCATGATCGCCATGGTAGCAATGATAATGATATACATCACATAGTTCTCCTGCAGACTTGCCTTGACGATCTCGATCCATGAGTCATACTGATCCATGTTGCTTGGCGCGAGGAAAGGCAGCTGCGCGAGAGCGATGACGATCGCCAAACCGTTGACAAAGCCAAAAAGTGCAGGCTGAGGGACAAGACGGATAAACTTCCCCATCTTCAAAAGCCCGATAAGTATCTGTATCAACCCTGCAATGATGGAGATGATGAGGATGTAGTTGAGCACCATAAAGCTGAGTGCTTCAGTATCGAGCTGCGGATAGTGCTGCTTGACCCAGAGCCCCACACTCACGAAGACCACAGCGACCGAGCCCGTCGCACCTGAGATCATCCCGGGTTTGCCACCCATGAGTGCCGTGATCATCCCGATGATAAAGGCAGCATAGAGCCCCACCACAGGAGAGACCCCCGCGATAAAAGAGAAGGCGATCGCCTCTGGCACCAGTGCCACAGCGACCAGCGCACCGGAGAGGATGTCGTTTTTGATATTTTGTTTGGAGTAGTTCTGTATATTGAACAAGGTTGTATCCTTAGGTTAGCTAAATAATGCGTGGCATTTTACCATAAATTTCACTGCTTAAGCTGCCCGGCAAGGTATCCGCTTGCAAAAGACCACTGCAGGTTGTAACCGCCGCAGGGACCATCGAGATTGACCACTTCGCCGCAGAAGTAGAGTCCGCCCAGGCGGCGGCTCTGCATTGTGTAGGGGTCAATCTCTTTGAGGTGTACACCACCGCGGGTGATCATCGCCATCTTAAAACCATCGTGACCGTTGACTGTCAGCGGTGTAGCGACAAGCAGCTTGATGAGGCGGTCACGGGAGCTGCCCTGCTGTTTGGCGAGGGTGAGGGCGGGGTCGCACGATGCCAGAGTGATGAGCTCACGGCTGAGCGACTCGGGAAGGAGGGTACGCACAAGGGTGAGGGTGTCGATGTCGGGTGACTTGCGTATTGCCTCTTTGAAGTGGGCGCGTATCTGTTCTTCGTTCATCCCTTTGGTGAAGTTCGCAAGCAGCGGTACCTCGTCATATTTGGCAAGCAGCGGCGTGATCTCACGGGAGAAGTCCAGCACCACAGGGCCTCGGATACCCTCTTTGGTAAAGATGAGATCTCCTGTGGCATGCAGCTTTTTATATTTTTTCATATCAACGCGCAGCTCGACCTTGGCGATGGTGTCGGCACGGCAGTTGGTGACCCACTTCTCTTTGAGTTTGAGCGGCATCATCGCAGGGTAGAGGGGTGTGACCTTGTGTCCGGTAGCCTCGGCAAGCAGGTAGCCATCCCCCTCAGCTCCGAGCATCGGATAGCCTTTGCCGCCGGTGGCAATGACGACATGCTCTGCACTGTAGCTTGCATGGGGTGTTTTGACTCCGGTGACGCTTTCGCCGTTGTGTTCCAGAGTGACGACCCGCTCGCCGCAGCGCACCTCGACACCCAGTCGCTCCATCTCATCTCGCATGGCGTTGATGATGGTCTGTGAGCTGTGCGTCACCGGGAAGACCCTGTAGCCATCAGGCGCATGACTCTCTACCCCGATCTCTTTGAAGAACCCCATAAGCGCACGATGATCGAAGGCATCAAGTGCTGGCATCATAAACTTCCCGTCACGTCCGAAGCGCGCCATGAAGCTTTCGTTATCCAACGTATTAGTAAGGTTGCAGCGTCCCCCGCCTGTGGCTTTGAGCTTGGCACCGATCTTGGAGAGCTTCTCCAGCAGCAGTACCGATCTGCCTGCACGTGCCGCCGTGATCGCCGCCATCATCCCTGCCGCACCCGAACCGATGACGATGAGATCATAGCCTGATTTTTCACTTTTCATGGTAGAATGGTATCAAAAAATCGGGGATTTCTCTTGAGACGATGGACAGATGAGACGATGCAGCAGATCATGCCGGAACTCCGTGCTGCACTTGCGAAGAGCCCAGAGGTCTGCTTCGAGGTACTCGACCCCGATCTATCCACCGGTTATGCAGGCACCGCTGTCGAGATAGAGGGCACCACCCATCTCTACCGCAGCCTCAAAAGCTGGATGGAGCTAGCCGAACTGCTCGGCTGCCGCATGCGCACCCCTAAGCCCTCGGACTATCCCTATGTGAAACTCCGTTTCAGACGATTGAGTGACGACTCCTTTCACCGCAGCAATGCAGAGAAGAGGGCAGAGAAGTATGGAGAGGACAGCCCCTTTTGGCAGATACGCAAGCTGGAGGAGCCTGCCTTTTTGCACTACTATCTGCAGGCGTTGGAGAATGTCGATATCCTAAATAAAAGTCGCATCCTCGATCTGGGTGTCCACAGGGGCGATGAGTATCAGGCGATCCGATCGCTGCTTGATGAAGCATCACAGCCGCTGCTCGAGTTTGTCGGTATCGACCACGCCAAGAGTGCTATCGCTGAGGCGACACGCCGCTTCCCCGAAGAGGGTGCCCGCTTCATCCAGGCAGATATCAACGATCTCTCACGACTCTCGCTGGGACGCTTCGATCTGCTCATCTCCATCGGCACCCTCCAAAGCCCCGGTATCGCCTACAAACAGTTGCTCATGGAGCTGGTACAGCAGCACCTCACACCCTCTGGTGCCCTGATCCTCGGCTTCCCCAACTGCCGCTGGATCGGCGGCGAGATGTGTTATGGCGCCAAAGTCCCCAACTACACTATGAGCGAGATGGGACACCTCTACAGCGACGTCATCTTCGCCAAGAAGTATCTACAGCAAAAGAAGTACCGCGTCACTGTGACGGGGAAGCAGTATGTTTTTGTAACGGCAACGAAGATAGGGGTGGGTAGGGAGTAGGTTCTTAATCATCAATTTTAAGAGTAATCTGCCTATAATGTTCCTTGAATAAATAGTTAGTTTATAGGAAACTGAAAGGTATATATGTCCATAACGAAAAATATATTTGTAAGATTACTCGATAATAGGCTTACTCAGAATAATATAAAACTAGTTCAAAGCATTGATACTTCAACTAAAAAAGAC
>WFYB01000023.1 GCA_015490315.1 Sulfurovum sp.
GTGATCCGAGAGCAGGTGCAGGATAAGGGTGTGGATGAATAGTGCTGGCTTTATAGCGGTATGTTGTACAGGCACTCATAATAGTTATGCATCCAATCAACAATATACGATTCACAAGCATCTTCCTTTCTACGTACAAAAACATATCATAGCAAAAAAATCAAAAAGCTATAAAAAGAGAGATTTTGCTACACTACCTTTATGAAAACAGCACTGATACAACAATATTACCGAGGCTCAAAAAAGGCAACGATCGAAGCAACTGTTTCAATGATTGAAGAGGCTGCCGGAGAGAAAGCCGAGCTTGTCGTCCTGCAGGAGCTGCACCAGAGTGAATACTTCTGCCAGAGTGAGGATACCGCCTTCTTCGACTATGCAGAATCCTTTGAAGATGATCTGATATTTTGGAGAGATATCGCCAAGGCAAATGAGGTAGTCCTCGTCACGTCTCTCTTTGAGAAGCGTGCCCCCGGTCTCTATCACAATACAGCTGTCGTTTTTGATAAGGATGGCAGCGTTGCCGGCAGATATCGCAAGATGCATATCCCTGATGATCCGGGCTTTTATGAGAAGTTCTATTTTACACCCGGAGACCTCGGCTTTGAGCCGATCGATACCAGTGTGGGCAGACTCGGTGTGCTCATCTGCTGGGATCAGTGGTATCCCGAAGCGGCACGTATCATGGCGCTCAAAGGTGCCGAACTCCTCATCTACCCTACCGCGATCGGCTGGTTCGATGCAGACAGCGATACGGAAAAGAGCCGACAAGTGGAGAGCTGGATCACCATACAACGTGCACATGCCGTAGCCAACGGTCTGCCGCTGCTCTCCTGCAACCGTGTCGGCTTCGAAGCGGACCAAAGCGGTGTGATGGATGGGATCCGGTTTTGGGGACACTCCTTTATCTGTGGTGCACAAGGGGAGATACTCGCCCAGGCAGAGAGTGAAAATGAGGCTATCCTCTATGCCGATATCGACCACAACCGTACCAAAGAGGTACGCGATATATGGCCGTTTCTGCGTGACAGGCGTATCGATGCCTACGACTGTCTGCTCAAGCGCTACTGTGATACCTGAACCTTTAAGTTATATTCATTATAATCAGTGCAAATATACTACTGAAGGAACTGCAATGGCGACAGTAAGAGAGATCATGGATTTGCCGCTTACGCCTGTAGAAAAAGGTGAAGAGGTTCATTTCAAAAATCCTCCCCAGACATTTTATGAGGCTATCGGCAAAGAGGAGGGGATGCGCGAACTGATGTATGACTTCTATGACAAGATCTATGAGAGTGAAATCGCACACTTCTTTCCGCAGGATGAAGAGGAGTTTGAAAAGGTCAAAGAGAAGAATACAAAATTTTTCATCCAGATATGCGGCGGACCAAAAGTCTATGAAGAGGAGAGCAAGGGTGCCGATCTTAACGAGTATATGGTACGTATCCATGATGACTTCTCGATCACCGAAAAATCGCGTATCGAATGGCTGGGAACAATGCGTGAGGCACTGGCAGACAAAGCACGCCATGTAGATATCGAACTGATCAAATCCTTTTGGGACTACCTCGAAAATTTCTCGAAACTTACCGTCAATACCTTTGCGGACGGATCAGTCTTTTACGCCTCATACAAACCGGGGGATGTCGTCTCTTAAGAGCGTACCTCCCAATTTTTAATTTTATCAAACCACCACATAAAAGCGAACAGCAGTCCGGGGGTCTTGGCGACCGACTCATCATACATCCATACTTTGGCATCTTTGACTGGCAGGGTGATCACTTCGATCTTTTCGCCTTCGATACCGCCTCCTTCACTGACCCTCATCGACTCATCCACCTCTGCATAGTAGAGTGTCTGTACCGACCCGGCGAAGCCTACCGATGTATAAAACGAAGTAACACGCTCGATGCGATCTAAGGGGACGCGATAGCCGCACTCCTCCTCTATCTCTTCTTTGGCGATCTCTTCAAGAGGCAACGCTTTGTCCACGATCCCGGCACACAATTCGACAGTCATACCGTCGTGGTTGTGGATATAGACTGCCGGACGGAACTGCTTGACGAGCACAAAAGCCTCTTTCTGGGTATGGTATATCAGGATCGCCACACTATCATGTGCCTTGACAATCTCCCACTCTTTTGGGATACCGTCCTGTTCATAACGTGCCAATGCAGTGTGTACAAACTTGACATCTTTCAAGGGAGCAAGGGTAAAATGGCGGATGCTGTTCTGACTCTGATCATTTTTTTTCATAGATATCCCTGTTGTCACGATAGACTCTCAAAAGCCTTGAAGTGTCCCAGACATAAGATGGTGCACCAGAATCGAGGTACTCAAGCAGTTTCTCTCTGTTCTTTTTGGCATCTTTGATCACAACGGTTTTGTATTTTGTCGTTTTCACCTTTTCATACTTGGTAAACTTTTTGAGGATGGTCTTGCCACCCGCAGATTTGCGTCTGAGTACTTTCATCGGGTCGATCCATCGCCCGTTCTTCATCAGCCCGAAATGCAGGTGCGGTCCGGTGCTTCTGCCGGTACTGCCTACATAGCCGATCACCTGCCCTTTCTTGACATGTTGCCCGCGCTTGACACGGATACGGCTCTGATGTGCATAGAGAGATTCATACCCTCCCGCATGCCTGATCTTCACCACCTTGCCGTAGCCACGCATCCATCCCGCATAACTAACACGCCCGTCATTGACCGCAAGCAGCGGTGTACCCCGTCTCGCACCGAAATCTGTCCCGTGGTGCGGGCGGTAACGATGGAGTATCGGGTGCCATCTGCGATAGGAGAAGCTCGAAGTGATCCGTGCATGTCTCAGCGGCATACCAAACCTGCTCCCGCGTCCTCTCTGTGTCACACGCCGGGTATAGACCACCTTTTTCTTGCCTGTGACGGTATATGCCTGTGATGCTTTGTCACTCTTGTATCCGTAGCCATCCTCATCGGCATAGATAAACTGCTTTTTCTTTCCTGACTCGACCAATGCTATCTTGATATGCGGCATCACAAAAGGCTGTCCGAGCCTTGTTTTCTGGTCATAGAGGAAACTTACCCTGTTTCCCTTCTTAAAGCGTCTTGCATCGACCACACCCTTGAGGAGCTGTCCCATCTTGTCTGCTACGACAGGTAGCTTGAGAGTGTTGCAGATATCGGTATGCAGATTGCTCTCGATGCGGACAGTAGCAGGGTATTCACGCTCTTTGTAGACGATAGGAATGATATCGAAGCCATAGCCGTCAGAGGTTTTAAACAGATGGATCTGCATCTCGCTGCTGATGGGGATAAGTGCCTGAAGAAGTTTGCCATCCCTATCCGTCAGCTCATAATATTTGTACTTGCTGCGTATTTCGGCAAGAAACTTCTGATCCTCCGGGGATACCGAATCCAAAAGTGATGCCGGTATGTTGTGTGAAGCGATGTACTCGGAAAAAGTCTCGCCTCTTTCCCATGTTTTGTGCGATATGGCTGCACCCTGAAGCATCATGCAGATCAGAAGTGCCGAAAAAATCTGTTTCATACTGTCCCAAGTCCCAATTTTGGCACTATTATAACGCAAATAGGTTAATCCTCTCCGGCGATAGAGACATCATTAAACTTTTACTCTTTTGCTTGTATAATCAATTAACACTAACCATACAAAGGATTGCTATGCGCAAATTGGCATTGACAGTTTTGGCGGTTTCCCTGCCGCTTTTTGCAGATTTTTTCCCTCCAACAGTACACACTTCTATCACCTCGGTAGGAGAAAAATCGGTCTCGCTCTCCTCTGCCCTTCCGGTAGAGGGAATGAGCGGTATTGTCATCCATGACTACGGCAATGATCTCCAAGCCGTTACAGGGCGTGTCATCCAGCAGCCAAACGGTACCGCAACGCTGACGAAAGAGGATGTTGTCCATCATGACAAACTCCCTACCATCAAAACAGCTGTTGCTCCGGATGATGAAGTGATAGGCGGCTATCTCTACAACAATGTCCTACTCATCGCCCCGGATGCAGACACCTATGCTAGGATCACCTCTGCGTATGATAAAAACTGGATACACCCCGATCTCTTTGCCCTCTTCCTCTCCAATGAGGGAGATGCGCTGCCTACCAAAGAAAATCTTGCCAAATTCGCCACTGAATACCAGGTAGGACTGATCTATATCGTCAAAAAAGACAAAGCGGTACTGCTCGACCCTTTCAGCGGAGCACATGTCGCCCAAAAACCTATAGACAATCTACCCAAAGAGGCGAAGTACCCTTTCTATATGCGACTTGACGGTATCGATACAGGATGGTTCGGAAGCAGTGACAAAAACGGAAACTACTACAAAGCTGTCGAGGCGCTCTAAGATGCTCGATCCCAAACATATCAAAAACCTCGAAGATATCGTCGGCAAAGAGAATGTCTATAGCGACAAGGCGCATATGATCGCCTACTCCTACGATGCGACCCGTACACGCTATGAGCCTGAAGCGGTGGTTTTCCCCCGCGATGAAGAGGATGTCAGCCGTATCCTGGTCTACTGCAACCATCACGGCATCGTCATTACACCCCGTGGTGCGGGCAGCGGCTTCACCGGTGGTGCACTGCCGGTCAACGGCGGTATTACGCTTGCTTTTGAGAAGCACATGAACAAAATCCTCGAAGTGGATATGGAAAATATGGTCGCCGTGGTACAGCCCGGGGTCATCAACAAAGATCTGCAACGCCATGTCGAAGCACTCGGGCTCTTCTATCCGCCAGATCCCGCCAGCGAAGAGTACTCGACACTTGGCGGTAACGTCAGCGAAAATGCCGGAGGGATGCGTGCAGCCAAATACGGCATCACCAAAGATTATGTCATGGCACTGCGTGCCGTGCGTGCCAACGGCGATATCATCCGTGCGGGCAAACGTACTATCAAGGATGTGGCAGGCTACAATATCGCCGGTATCCTGACAGGCAGTGAGGGTACCCTCGCCGTGATCACAGAGATCACACTCAAGCTGATCCCCAAGCCGAAATTCGTCAAATCCTATATGGGCATCTTCCCCTCTGTAGAGGATGCGATGAAAGCGGTATTCAAATCGCTTGCCAGCGGTGCGAACCCGGTAGCGATGGAGTTCATGGATGCGCTGGTCGTACAGGCACTCAAAGAGAAGCTCGGTGACGAAATCCCCGAAGATGCCGGCGCACTTCTCATCGGTGATGTCGACGGTAATGTGATCGAAGAGGTCGACTTCCA
>WFYB01000024.1 GCA_015490315.1 Sulfurovum sp.
CAAATATTCTATTAAAAGGTGTGTGATTACGTACCACGCTTTTAACAGCAGCATATGGTTGCAGACAAACAAGAGAAGATTATCTATTGGTATGGTGATAAAAAATAGTGTGAAAGTAAAGAGGAAGATTTCCGAGCCGGAGCCCGGAAACGGTTTAGCAAGAGTATGTAGATTTGTACTCGTATGGTGTAGGTCTTCCCTCTACCGGGATGACATGTCTGTCGAACTGGTAGTCTACGTATGTTTGGATAAACTCTTCGTCCATCACAGGTGCGAGGAAGTCATGGTCTTCTTCCAAACCTTCGAGTGCATCTCTGAAGCTGTTTGGCAGTTCAGGGATCTTTCTCTCTTTGAGCTCTTCTCTTGTAAGTTCGAAGAGGTCTTCATTGAATGGACCTACGAGGTCATAGCCGCCTTTTTCGATACCGTCAAGTCCAGCCATCATAAGGACTGTAAATGCAAGGTATGGACAAGAGCTTGAGTCTGGGAATCTTGTCTCGATTCTTGTCGCTTTTTCGCCTGCACCGTAAGGGATACGACATGCTGCTGAACGGTTCTGGCTTGAATATGTCAGGATTCTTGGTGCTTCAAAGCCTGGCAGCAGTCTCTTGTATGAGTTGGTAGAAGGGTTGGTAAATGCCGCTACCGCTTCTTTGTGTGCGAAGATACCGCTGAGGTAGTCAAGTGCAGTTTTGGAGAGGTTGGCATATTCACCCTCTTTATAGAAAAGGTTTTTGCCGTCTTTCCAGAGTGACTGGTGTACGTGCATACCGTTACCGTTGTCATTGTAGATAGGCTTAGGCATAAATGTAGCAGTTTTGCCGTTGAGGTGCGCTACCATTTTGACGACATACTTATATTTCTGTACATTGTCCGCTGCAGTGATGATATCGGAGAAGACGACACCGATCTCATGCTGACCCTGTGCCACTTCATGGTGACCAAGTACAACTTCGATACCTACCTCTTCGAGGATCTGCATCATCTCAGCTCTGAGATCTACACCAGAATCCGTAGGCATTACAGGGAAGTAACCCCCTTTGATTCTCGGTCTGTGACCCATATTGCCATACTCGCCGTAATCTTCAGCATCTGCCCAGTGACCCTCGTCGGTCTCTACTTTGAACATCTGGTAGTTGTCGTTGTCTACGATCTTGACATCATCAAAGATGAAGAACTCATTTTCAGGACCGAAATATGCAGCATCAGCCACACCTTTCTCTTCAAGTACTTTGAGTGCTTTTTTTGCGATAGATCTTGGACACTTCGCATAGAGCTCACCCTTATAGATATCGTAGACGTCACAGATGACTACAACAGTCGGATCAGCGGTGAACGGATCCATGAATGCTGTAGAGACTTCCGGCTTGAGAAGCATGTCAGATTCATTGATCGGCTGCCAGTTTTCGATAGAGGAACCATCAAACGGAAGACCCGCCTCAAGCATGTCATCACTGACGGCACTTGCTCTGTAAGTGATGTGGTGCCATGCACCTTTGATATCTGTAAATCTAAAGTCAACGAATTCTACTTCGTTCTCTTCACAGTATTTGTGGAACTCTGCTAAGTTGTTCACGAATTTACCCATGTGTAACTCTCCTAATGATAATTTATCCAATCATTATAGCCACTCTAAAATAAATTGTTCCCGTTTTGCTGCTTAAAAATTGACCAATTTTTTATCTCTGCCTTTGAAAGTAACTGCTTTGGTATATCCTACATCTCTGGCAAGCTCTGTCGCCTCTTTGTAGCCCAGACCTACCTGTTTTGGGCTGTGGGCATCCGAGGAGAAGGTGATAGGGATATCCAGCTCGTATGCAGTCTCCAGCAGTGCTCTGGAAGGGTAGATCTCTCCTATGGGCTTACGAAGCCCTGCTGTGTTGAGTTCCAGTACCATACCGGATCTTTTGATCGCCCCCAGTGCATCTTTTGCAAGGATACGTGTATCCTCTCTGGGGAGATACTTGAAGACTTTGATCAGATCGAGATGCCCTACGATATCAAAAAGTCCGGAATTTGCCATCGCTTCGGTCGCCTCAAAATAGGCTTTCCATATCTCATCAATATCCTTCTCTTTCCAACCGTTGAGAAATTCGGGATTGTCAAAGCCCCATTTGTCGATGAAATGCACCGATCCGATGAGGTAATCGACATCGGCTTTGAGTACACGCTCATCCATGTGTCCCGGTAGCCAGTCGACCTCATAACCCAGCAATATCTCTATCTGGTCGGCATATCGCTTTTTTGCATCAAGGACATCAGCGCGGTATGCCTCCATCTCTTCAAACGACAAACGGTACTTTTCGTCGAAGTCCATAGGGGCGTGCTCCGAAAAACCGTAGATATCGATCCCCAGATCTATTGCTCGCTCAAGATAGGCATCGATCGTCCCTTCTGCATGGTTGCATCTTGTGGTATGGTTGTGCAGATCTATTCTCATGATAAGCGCACTGCTCCTCATTTTTCTCTAAGTGTAGCATATTTGACATTTTTTTGACATTTTTCACCTATACTTGACGATATGTCTCAAAAAGGGCTACTTATGAACAAAAAGATAATGAACGAGTATGACGATGTCATATGCAAAGCCAATCTGAATGCATTCAAACAAAAGACACAGCAACTCCGCTATCTGATCTCAGATGAGAATGAGCTCGAAAGAGCATTGATAGAGCTATGTGTCGATATGCTTGTAGAGCATGGTAAAAGCAGGGAGTTGATACGTCAGATTTCCCAGATCAGCAGAATCCTGGCAGAGTCTTTGGGGCTGGGGAAAAGCTATTGCAGTACACTGGAACAGGCTGCACGTATTTACGATATAGGCAATCTGCTTGTATGCAGTGAGATCTATCTGAAAGATGATGCGTTGACCTTTGAAGAGTTCAAGATTGTCAAAAACCATACACTTTGGGGATATAACCTGCTTATTGCACAGCACTTTTTGACTACTGATATCGCTGCAGTGATCTCAGCAGAACACCATGAATGGTTTAATGGAGGAGGCTATCCCCGGGGAACCAAGGGTGATCAGATCGACATTGCCGCACGTATTGTCTCCGTCGCTGACAGTGTCGGTACGCTCTTTTCGGAGCGTCCGGGAAGGGTAGCGTGGGATTATGAACGTATTGTCAGCCATATTACCAACCGGAGCGGCATCGAGTTTGATCCGGGAGTTACTGAGGTGTTCAAGATCAATCAGGAGGTCATTTATCAGGTGCTCTGTTCGGATATTTCAGCTATTGAGGAGCAGTGGTACGCATAACGAAAAATCTCTTTTTTACAACAAATTTGATAAAATAGGGCTCATATTTAAAGAGAGACAGGACTTGTATGACCAAAGAGAAAAAAGTGGAACTCCTCGCACCTGCGGGCAACCTCGAAAAACTGAAAATTGCGCTTAACTACGGGGCGGATGCCGTCTATGGCGGTACGAGTACCTTCTCGCTGCGTATCCGTTCGGGCAAGGAGTTCGATATGGGCTCTTTCAAAGAGGGGATCGACTATGCCCATGCACGTGGTAAAAAAGTCTATGCTACCGTAAACTCTTTTCCTTTTAACTCACAGATCAAACTCTATGAAAACCATATTGCCAAGATCGCTGAGCTTAACCCTGATGCGCTGATCGTCTCCTCTCCGGGGGTGGTCAAGATCGCCCACCGTATCGCACCGGATATTCCTGTACATCTTTCGACACAGGCAAATGTGATGAACGCCATGGATGCGGAGGTCTACTATGACCTTGGTGTCAAGCGTATCATTGTAGCTCGCGAGATCAGCCTCAAAGACTGTGAAGCGATCAAAACCCATCTGCCGGACCTTGAACTGGAAGTCTTTGTACACGGTTCGATGTGTTTTGCCTATTCGGGTCGCTGCCTCATCTCGGCACTGCAGACCGGACGTGTGCCCAATCGCGGCAGCTGTGCGAATGACTGCCGCTTTCCTTACGAAATTTACGCGCACAACCCTGAGAGCGGTACGACCTTCAGACTTGATGAAGAAGAGGAAGTCGGTACCTACATTATGAATGCCAAAGATATGAATATGGCATCCCACATCGATGAGATTTTGGCAAGTGGTGTGATCGACTCACTCAAGATCGAAGGACGAACCAAGTCACCTTACTACGCAGGGGTCGTGACCAAAGCCTACCGCCATGCCATTGATGACTTTTACGCGAACGATTTTGAACCCTCACGTTATCAACGAGAGCTAAACACGACACAAAACCGCGGCTTTACCGATGCCTATCTGATCTCAAGACCCTTTGAGCGTAACGATACGGAGTCACATGCATTTTCTATCCAATACGGTACCCATCAAGTAGCGGGACTGGTAAGCGAAGATGGACTTAGCTGGAAATGCAAGGACAAAACCTGTGTGGGTGACAGCGTGGAGATCGTACTGCCGGTAGGCGCTACAGTCGAACTGGTTGACAATGATATCGGCAAGATCGATGAAGTGAGCGGACAGTACTGGTTGACATTCAAAAAGATTGAAACAGTCGATGGTAAAGAACGCGAGTGTGTTCACAGCGGCTACCTTGAACCAATTAAACTGCCAACCAAGCTGCCGGGCTACACCATCTTGCGTCGCAAGATCGATGAAGCCTTGGAGAAAAAAGGGCTGAGGGAGGACTCCACACCGATGAAGATGGAGCCTAAGTGTGATTAGCTATAGTAGCTATAAGTGTCAGGTGATTTGTAATTTGTTGCAAAGCAATGAATTATGAATCACCTGACCTCTCATAGGTGCCAAAAGTTTTAAACAAATAAGGAAAAAACAGATGAAATTTGTATCGATCATTATGGGAAGCAAGAGCGACTATGCCATCATGGAAGAGTGTGCCAAGACATTGGAGAAGTTCGGAGTGCCTTATGAGCTGATTATCTCTTCAGCCCACAGAAGTCCGGAGAGAACCAAAAAGTATATCAGTGATGCAGAGCAAAAAGGTGCACAAGTGTTCATCGCTGCAGCGGGTATGGCAGCACACCTGGCAGGTGCCGTAGCAGCAGGTACAACCAAACCGGTACTGGGTGTACCGATGGAGAGTGGACCGCTTAAGGGTGAAGATGCACTGCTGAGTACCGTGATGATGCCCGCAGGTATGCCTGTAGGTACACTGGCGATTGGCAAAGCAGGTGCAGTTAACGCTGCCTATCTTGCCATCCAGATCATGGCGCTGCAGGATGATGAACTGCGTGTGAAACTTCAGGAAGACCGTATCAGCAAAGCCAAAAAGGTGGAGCTGGATTCGAGTGAGATTGAAGTCATTCTTTAGTGAAGCGTTAAGAGAGAAGAGTGAAGCGTGTTGGTATGCATCGCGTGGCGATGCTACAATTTTAGAATAAAGAGAGAGACATGAACAACAATGCAATTACGTTTAGTGAACTGCTGCTGAAACTTCAGCAATTTTGGGCAGAGCAGGGGTGTAACATTGTACAACCTTACGACATTCCTGCCGGGGCGGGGACGTTCCATCCGGCTACGTTGCTTCGCAGTTTGGACTCCAAGCCGTGGAGTACTGCCTATGTGGCACCAAGCCGCCGTCCGACTGACGGGCGTTATGGAGAGAACCCCAACCGTTTGGGAGCGTATTATCAGTTTCAGGTGCTCATCAAGCCGAGCCCGGACAACATTCAGGAGCTCTATCTGAAGTCACTGGAGTATCTGGGGCTCAACCTCAAAGAGCATGACATCCGTTTTGTCGAAGACAACTGGGAGTCTCCGACCCTGGGTGCCTGGGGACTTGGATGGGAAGTGTGGCTTGATGGGATGGAGGTAACGCAGTTCACCTATTTCCAACAGGTCGGGGGTATCGCCTGTGATCCGGTGGCAGTTGAGATCACCTACGGTACGGAGCGTCTGGCGATGTATCTGCAAGGAGTTGAGAGTGTCTTTGATATTGTCTGGAACCGCAACGGTGATGAGGTAACTACGTATGCCGATGTCCACAAAGAGAGTGAGTATGAGTTTAGCAAATACCACTTCGAAGTAGCCGATACCGAGATGCTCTTTCGCCACTTTGACGATGCAAGCCATGAGTGTAAGCGTTGTCTTGATGCGGGATTGCCGCTGCCGGCATATGACCAGTGCATGATCGCATCACACTGTTTTAATATACTTGATGCACGCAAGGCTGTCTCACAGGCACAGAGACAGAACTACATCCTCAAAGTACGTGAGCTTGCCATCGGTTGTGCACAGCTTTATAAAGCACAGGAAGAGGAGCGGAACGAAAGGGTAAAAGGGTAGCCCTATCTATGTTATAATAAAGCTAAAAAGGAGCTTTTATTATGTCCAGAAATGATATTGAAAAAATGTCGGCGAAAGAACGTATTACACTAATGGAAGAGATTTGGGCAAGCTTTGATCGTGATAACTTGGAATATCCTGTACCTATTTGGCATGAGCAAGTACTGAAAGAAAGAGCCAATAGCAAAAGAGACAAGTTTATTCCCTTTGAAAAAGCGAAAGAGCAATTACATGAGGCATTAAATGCATATAGAAATTCTTGAGGAAGCTCAGGAAGATATTTTAGAAGGTACTTTCTTTTATGAGATACAAGGGAAAGCGGGTGACTATTTCCTCGATGGGATCAGTGCGGATATTGAAGCATTGCATTTATATGCCGGCATTCATCCGAAAAAGTTTGGGTTTTATGCGCAGCATTCAAAACGTTTTCCTTACACAATTTATTACAAAATTGATGATGACACTATCCTGATATATGCTGTTTTGGATGAAAGACAAAACCCACAAAAGATTAAAGAGAGACTCAAATGACCCTGCAAGAGATTTATAACCACTTAAATACCATCAGTCCCTTCGAACTCCAAGAGAAATGGGACAACTCCGGACTGATTGTCGGTGATATGCGTCGAGAGGTATCACAAATCGTTGTTTCGCTCGATATTGATGAAGCGATGATCGAGAAGTTTGAAGAGGGAACGCTCTTTGTGGTGCACCATCCGCTGATCTTCGGTAAACTCTCTGAGCTTGATTTTTCTGCCTACCCTGCTAATCTCATCGAGAAGCTCATCCTCAAACGCCAATCACTCATCGCGATGCATACCAACTTTGACCAGACACATCTCAACCGCTATGTGTTTGAAAAGGTTCTGGGTTTTGAACTGGAACGTCAAGAACCATTTTTGTGTTATACAAGCGTGGAGTGGAGCAAAGAGGCACTCTATACCCATCTTCAGGAGAAATTGGGGCTGCAGTGCATCAAAAGTGTAGCTCCCAAAGAGCAGATAACAAGCATTGCACTTTGCACCGGTGCAGGAGCATCACTGATGGATGAGGTAGAAGCAGACTGCTTCCTGACAGGTGATATCAAGTACCATGATGCGATGAAAGCTGAGAGTCTGGGGCTCATGATGGTAGATATCGGACACTATGAGAGTGAACGCTTTTTTGCCGAGATTATGCTGGAAGAATTGAAAGTTTTACCTATTTTAGCTATAATTTCAAATTCAAAAAACCCATTCCATATTGAGCGATAAAATCGGTATGGGAAAGAGCGTATGAATCAAAAGCCTCAAGTTACGCTTGAAGATGCTTAAACCCCAAAAGGATAGAGATTGAACAAACATTTGAAAGAATTGATTGAACTTGCAAAGATCGACCAGGCGATAGACAGCTATACACCGAAACTTGAAGCGATCAATAAAAAAGTGGCAAAGATCCAGAAAAAAATCGATGCCGCACAGGAAGAGTTGGCAAATCTTCAGAACGATATCGAAGAGAATGAGGCGAAGATCAAAAGCTTCGAAGAGCAGCTGACACTTCTCAATGAACAGCTTGCGGACAATGCCAAAAAAGCCAAGAATATCTCTACCGAAAAAGAGATGAAAGCATTGGCGGTGGAAGAGGATATCATCAAAGAGAAGATGACTTTTGCCAATGAAGAGATCGAGAGACTCCAGAGAGTCAACGAGACCAAAAAAGAGCTTTTGGCAGAAGTGGAAGAGAAGCTTGCGAAGCTCAAAGAAGAGTATGAGGCGATCGAAGCTGAGACTGCCAAAGAGAGAGAAGAGATAGACAAAGCAAAGGCGGAACTCTTTGCCAAGCGTGAAGCACTCAGTAGAGAGATCGAACAGAAGGTACTTGCCTTTTATGAGAAGATCCGTAAATGGGCAGGCAATACGGCAGTGGTACCGGTCAAAAAACAGGCATGTTACGGCTGCTATATGAAGCTAAACGACAAAACCTATGCAGAAGTGATAAAGGGTGACGAGATCGTCAACTGCCCGCACTGCGGACGTATCCTCTATATTGAGAGTGTCACAGAAGAGGCATAGAGAAAGAAGCGTTCAACGCGTACGTTTGGCGTTCTAAAGAGGGCTGTGCCCTCGATTTGGGGGCATTGTGGATAAGTTATTTTTTCTCTTCTATTCCTTTGTTTCCATTCTTGTCTATATCATCGTACTTCCTTTTCTTCTTATCCTATCAATCAAAAGTAAATACAGAGTTTCGATCCCGGCACGTTTTTTTCTCTGGAAAAACCCGCCTTTAAAGCCGGGTGGGATATGGTTTCATGTTTGCAGTTTTGGGGAGGCGAGGGCGATCGCGCCGTTGGCGTCTGAGTTACCCCGGGACGCTTTGCGTATGAGTACGGCAACGCAGACAGGGTATGAGGTGATTAAAAGCTACACAGATCAAAGCAGGTTTCTGCCTTTTGAGCCCCTTTTGCTGTGGTGGATCAAGCCGCAAAAGGCACTGGTGGTGATGGAGGCGGAGTTTTGGTATCTGCTCTTTGCGGTAGCGAAGATGCGGGGAGCCAAAACGATGCTGATCAATGCCCGCATGAGTGATAGATCCTACCCCAAGTATCAAAAGATGGCATGGTTCTACCGGCAGTTATTCAGGTGGGTTGATGAGGTCTTTGCGCAGACCCCGCTCGATAAGGCACGCCTTGAGTCGCTCGGTGCGAAGCGGGTCACAGTCACGGGAAACATCAAACTTGCCAAGCTTCCTTCTGTGACAAAGGTATGGCAAAAACCTTCAGGGTTACTGCTATGTGCGGCGAGTACCCACGAGGGGGAAGAGCGACTGATGCTGGAGGCGTTTAGAGATTTCAAGGCGGCAAATCCGGAGGCACGTATTGTGATCGCACCGAGGCATCCGGAGCGTTTTGAAAAGGTAGCGCAGGAGATAGAGCGTTTTGCAACCATACATGGGTATAGTACGCAGCACTATTCTGAATTAGAAGAGATCACGAGTGATATTGTCCTGCTTGATGCGCTTGGGGAACTGGTCAATCTCTATGCAGTGAGTGATATTGTGATCCTGGGCGGCTCCTTTGTACCGGTAGGTGGACACAATGCGGCAGAAGCGGCGCAGTTTGGATGCCGGATCCTTTCGGGATCATACTATTTTAACCAAAGGGATATCTTTGAAGCGGTTGAGGGGATCACTATTGTCGATACCGAATCGCTATCCCAAAAGCTTTTGGACTATAAAGAGATTGAGCCGGCAAAGATCAAATACCGGAGTGATATGAGACCGATTATGGAGCGGTTGAGGGATGTTTTACACGATCAATGACCAAGAGGTACTGCTGCGTATCAAGGCGCAGCCGGGTGCAAGCAGGAGCGAGTTTGCTGAGCTATATGGAGAAGATGCGATCAAAGTACGCATCAAGGCACCGGCAGTAGAGGGTGCGGCGAACAAAGAGCTGGTCAAGTTCCTCTCCAAATCGTTCAAGGTACCCAAAAGCGATATCGTTTTTAAAAGCGGAGAGGTATCCAAAACCAAGATGCTTCGCTTCCCTTTGACGGAGAAATTCGAGGAGTGGGTCAAACAATACACATAGAGTTCATACAGAGTAGGTAAGATAGGGTATATGCTTTGTATCTAAAAAGAGATTGAAATTATTAAGGAAAAGAGATGGCAAAACAGAAAGCATATAAAGTATTGGCAGCACAGGAGAGTATCTCCAACAAAAAGGCAAAAGAGCTGATCGACAGAGGTTTGGTCTTTGTCGGAGACAAACAGGTCAAGATCGCCAGAGCCGAAATTGGCACAGAGACAAAATTTCGTATAGAGTACCCTTCGGATATCGAGGTACTCTATGAAGATGAAAATATTATCGCTGTCAACAAACCTGCACAGGTAGACAGCTATGATATCCAGGATGCCATAGAGGGGGCAGAGCTGCTGCACCGGCTCGATCGAGATACCAGCGGAGTACTCTTGCTCGGGCGCAATCCTGAGTTTATCGAAGCGGCGATCAAGGAGTTTAAGAACCGAAGAGTGCAAAAGCAGTATGTCGCCTGGGTAGAAGGCGTGGTCTATGAGACAATAGAGATCGATGATCCGATACTGACGATCAAAAAAGGAAAGGCATTCTCCAAGATCGACCCTCTGCGGGGCAAAAAAGCCTATACCAAAGTGATCCCTGAAGAGGTTCAGGGCAAGAAATCCAAAGTGATCATAGAGATCACTACAGGACGTACCCATCAGATCAGGGTGCATCTCGCTTCACGCGGGCATCCAATTGTCGGAGATGAGCAGTATGGAAGCCGAACACAGGCGAAACATATGCTGCTGCACTCCAAAAAGATGAAGATCTTTGACTATGAATTTGAGGCAAAGGAGCCCAAAGCGATCATGAAATATAAATAGAAATTGCCAAAATCGTTGTTTTTGGCATATTTATATTATAATAACACCTTCTGATTGTTATAATATATGCTGATGGATAAGCAGAGGCAGACGGAACTGACAAAGATTGGGAGTCCTATAAGACGAACAGCTGAGGATAAAATGAAGCTGTTTTCAAAGATGAAATGGAGTGTGAGATGAAAAGCTATTTGATGCGACTACTGCTGTTGTTTGCTCTGTTTATATATGAAGGCATGGCAGCTGATTTGGAAAATAACGGAAGTTCTGTGGCGTGTGCCAATGGTGTAGCAGTTTCAGAAGACGGCAGTGATAACGGTTTTGATGAAGAGTTTTCATCCTGTGATCAAAAAGTGTATGACCCGCTGGAGGGCTACAACCGGTGGATGACAGCATTTAATGACAAACTCTTTTTGTATTTGCTGGATCCTGTGGCAGATGGATACAGTATGGTTGTGCCTCAGCCGGTTCGTATAGGCATTTCAAATGTGATCAATAATCTTAAATTTCCTCTCTATTTTAGCAATAATCTGCTGCAACTCAAAGCTGAGGGAAGTGCAAGGGAACTGGCACGTTTTATCATCAATTCAACTATTGGTCTTCTCGGGTTGATCGATGTTGCTACCCAGATTGGTATCAAACCTGCAAGAGAGGATTTTGGTCAGACACTTGGCTATTGGGGTGTGGGCAGCGGTATTCCAATTGTACTGCCATTCCTTGGACCGTCAAATTTGCGGGATACGCTCTCCCTGGGAGCTGACTGGGCAGCCTCACCGCTTTCCTATACGGGCGGGAGTTATCAGATCCCAAACAATGCGCTGGAAGCAAGCGGTATCAAGGCAGTTGAGATGATCAATACCACTTCATTGCATCTTGGCGAATACCAGAGTTTGAAAAAGGATGCTTTGGACTGGTATACTTTTTTGAGAAACAGCTATGAAGAAAAAAGGAGAAAAGAGATAGATGAGTAGATGGCTAATCAGCGTCATTTTGCTATGGGCAGTTGTGACAAATATACTTTTTGCAGTACCGGAAAACAAGATAGAGAGTGTCATGCATCAGAAGATCCATGCTATATCAGATCTTCTCAAGGAGAAGCGTACGCCGCTGATCAAGAAAAAAGGCAAGATCTTTGCGCTTGTAGATGATGTCTTTGACTACAAAACCATGGCACGGATCGCACTGGGGAGAACATGGAAAACGTTGACCCCGGATCAGCAGCAGCTTTTTGCCAAGAAGTTCGAGCGTAAACTGAAGGATTCCTACTTTGACAAACTCAAGTTTTATTCTGACCAGAAGGTAGTACTCAAAGGGCAAAAAAAAGTCAAAAAGAACCGTATCAAACTCTACAGCCAGATCATTGGCAAAGATGATGTCTATGATGTCGTCTACAAGTTTTACAAAGATAAAAAGAGCAATGACTGGAAGATCTATGATGTGGATATCGCCAAGGTGAGTATGATCCAGACCTATCGCAAACAGTTTGCAGATTTTCTCAGACACAAATCGGTTGACGAGTTGATCAAAACGATCTAAATGTATAGCCTGTACCGAAAGATCATCGTATCGTATCCGAAGTATCTCCTTGCGGGTGTTACACTGTTTCTATTGCTATTTGGCTACTATGCGACCAAGCTCGAGATAGATGCTTCTGCCGAGACACTGCTGCTTGAAGATGATCCTGATCTTGCATTTACCCGAGAGGTGAATCAGCACTTCAATACGGAGAATATGCTGGTGGTCGCCTACACACCGCGTCAGCCGCTTCTCTCAGCCGATACAAGAAAAACTATCTCTCAGATAAGCAGTGAAATCGAGAAACTGCCGTTGGTCGAGTCTGTCGATTCGATCCTGACCGTACCGCTGCTCTTCTCTCCCCCGATGCCACTGAAAGATCTGGTGGATGAAGTACATACACTGCAGAATTCACATCCCGATATGGCGTTGGTCAAAAAGGAGTTTCTGACCAACCCTCTCTACAAAGGGCGTCTTGTCAGCAAGGATTTTGCTACTACTGCTATTCTGATCAATCTCAAAAAAGACAAGCGTTATACAGAGCTTCTCAACAAACGTAATGCCTTGCGCAAAAAAAAGCGTCAATCCGGTCTGAGTTCGATAGAAGCAAAAGAGCTTGATGAAGTCACCAAGAGTTTTAAACAGCACCGTGACAAAATGCGACAGACAGAAGAGGAGAATGTGGCACAGACACGTGCCATACTGCAAAAATACAAGCAAAGCGGCACACTTTTTCTTGGCGGTGTGAGTATGATCGCCAGTGATATCATACACTATGTCAAGAGTGATCTCGTGATTTATGGTACGACACTGATCCTTCTGTTGATGCTGATACTCTGGCTGGTATTCAGAGAGTTGCGATGGGTGGTGATACCGGTAGTGATAAGTGCGATGGCTGTCTTGGCGATCACAAGTGCTTTGGGCTTTTTCGGCTGGGAGATTACTGTGATCTCTTCCAATTTTATTGCCCTTCAGTTGATCATTACCCTCTCGATCATTTTGCATCTGATCGTACGCTATCGTGAACTTGTTATCGAAAAGCCGGACTGGTCACATGAAGCGATCATTATGGAGACGGTCAAGAGCAAGTGGGCACCGACGCTTTTCGCTATTCTTACGACCATCGCCGGTTTCTCGTCCCTTGTCTTTTCCCAAATCAAGCCGGTGATCAATCTGGGCTGGATGATGAGCGCAGGGATATTTCTCTCCCTTTTGATCACCTTTTTGGTATTTCCCGCAATGCTGATGCTCTTGCCTAAGAGTCAGATATCAGCAGGTTCCGGCGGAGTGAAGAAGAGGCGTTTCTCTTTTGTGAGCTGGGCAAAAGAGCAGGTGCTTAGAGACAGGAGAGGGATCTTCTTTGTAACACTTCTGGCACTCATTTTCACTTTGAGCGGCGCATCTCAGCTGATCGTTGAGAACAGTTTTATTAACTATTTCAAGAAAGATACTGAGATCTATCGGGGGATGAAGGTGATCGATGAGAAGCTGGGAGGTACGACTCCTCTGGATGTCGTGTTGACTTTCAAATCACAGCCAAATGCATCAGATGGGACTGCAGAGAGTACCGATGAGGAGGATGACTTCGACGAAGAGTTCGAAGAGACGGAAGATGAAGCGCAATACTGGTTTACCAAAGAGAAAATGGATCAGGTGACTAAAGCCCACCGTTATCTCGAGGGACTTGATGCGCTTGGCAGTGTGCAATCCCTGGCTACGATACTCGAGATTGGTCAAAGGCTCAACGGCGGTGAACCGTTGGACGGACTGACGCTGGCACTGCTTTATAATAAGCTGCCCGAGAAGTACCGAAAGATGATCCTCTCTCCTTATGTCAATGTCGATATCAATCAGGTACGCATCGCTACACGTGTGGTAGACTCCAACCCGAAGCTGCGCAGGGACGCGCTGCTCAAACGTATCAGACATGATCTCAACAGCAGTGTGCTTGATCGGGAGATGGTAGATGTGAAACTCTCTAACCTGATGGTACTCTATAACAATATGCTGCAG
>WFYB01000025.1 GCA_015490315.1 Sulfurovum sp.
CCTCTATTGCATGGAGTGAAGATGTCGCCAAACGTTTCGAAGCGCAGAACTGGAACGTGATGAAGATCAACGGGCACTGCTACGACGATATCGAAAAAGCACTGGATGAGGTACAGGATGCGACCAGACCTACCATCATCATCGCCAATACCATCATAGGCAAGGGCGCCGGAGAGCTTGAGGGGACACACCATACGCACGGTGCACCACTGGGTGAGGAGATCATCAAAGCCTCCAAAGCCAAAGAGGGCTTTGATCCCGAAGCGACCTTCCAGATCCCTGAGGATGTGCTTCTGCGTTTTCGCTGTGCGGTAGAGCAGGGTGAACTCTATGAGAAAGAGTGGATACACAGACAAAAAGAGGCACCGCTGGTCGAGCAGAATGTCGCACTGGAAAAATTGCTCAATCCCGATTTCTCTACAATTGAGTGGCCGGACTTTAGCGACACGGATCAGATGGCGACCAGAGACAGCAATGGCAAGATACTCAATGCCATTGCCAAGGCTGTTCCCGGCTTCGTAGGCGGCTCAGCGGATCTGGCACCGAGCAACAAAACAGAGCTCAAAGAGATGGGAGATTTCCCTAAAGGGCGCAATATTCATTTCGGTATCCGCGAGCATGCGATGGCGGCGATCACCAACGCGATGGCACTCTATGGTACAACGATCCCGTTCAATGCGACCTTCTTTGTCTTCTCTGACTATCTCAAGCCTGCTGCGCGTATCGCCGCGCTGACAAGCATCAAAAACTACTTTGTCTGGACACACGATAGTATCGGTGTAGGTGAGGATGGGCCGACACACGAGCCTATCGAGCATCTCAGCCAGTTTAGAGCCCTGCCCAACTTCTATGTCTGGAGACCGGCAGATGCGACTGAGAATGTCGAAGCATGGAAAACAGTGATCGAGATGAACAAGCCCAATGCCTTCGTCCTCTCCCGCCAGAAGCTCAAGACCCTCAAGCCCAAACGTGATTTCGGCGAGCCCAGCCGTGGTGCCTATATCGTCAAGAAGCGTGAAGGTGCGACCATGACATTGATGGCGAGCGGAAGCGAACTGATGCCGTGTCTGCAGGCAGCATGCCACCTTGAAGTCCTTGGTGTGATGGCAAATGTCGTCTCAGTACCCTGTTTTGATCTCTTCAATGAGCAAGAGGATGCCTACAAACATGCAGTGGTCGATCCAAGTACCAAAGTGATGGCGGTCGAAGCAGCCACTGCGACCGAGTATTACCGCTACGCCGACAAAGTACTGGGCATGGAGGGCTTCGGTGCCTCCGCCCCTGCCGATCAGCTCTTCGAGAAGTTCGGCTTCACGGTACAGAACATCACCAAAGAGGCATGCGAGCTGGTCAATGCAGAGTATAGAGTCGTAGAGATCAAGAAGTGTGATATCTGATTGTGTTTCAAAAACTGTGCTATAATTACTTAGTTAGCATAGAGAAGGAATATTGCCATGTCAATCGATAAAATTAAACAATTGGATATTACCGAGCGTATTCTCCTTGTTGAAGAGATTTGGGACTCTATCGCCAAAGAGCAAGATCATCTTGTATTATCAGATTATGAAAAAGAAATATTGGATGCGCGATTAGTATCGCTGAAAGAGAAGCCCAATAATCTTATCTCTTGGGATGAGATAAAAAGTAGACTAAAAGATTAAATGCACGAACTGGTTTTTAAACCCGAAATATATGGGGATATTAAAACTGCTTATGACTGGTATGAGTCACAGCGTGTAGGTTTGGGCGAAGATTTTTTGTTGACACTGGAGGCATCTTATGCCAATATTGCAAGAACCCCCGAACAGTATCAAGATATCTATAAATCAGTTAGAAGAAAATTGGTGCGTAGATTTCCTTACGGTATCTTTTTTGTTGTCAAGGGAAACAGTGTAGTTGTTTTGGCAGTTTTGCATACAAAAAGAGACCAAAAATCATGGAAGAAGAGACTATAAGTATTGTAATTTAGCTTGATTATAAGAGAAATATTTTATAATCACACTCTCCAAAATGTCGGGGTGTGGCGCAGTCTGGCTAGCGCGCTACCTTGGGGTGGTAGAGGTCGCAGGTTCAAGTCCTGTCACTCCGACCATGTAAAGCCCGTATACGCAGGGTTCACGCTGAACTGTCAGCGGATTTGTCAGTAAAAATCTTCAAACTTTTATCAATTTTGAGATGTTGACCTTTGATAAATCTTCCGTAATTTTGTATAATCATTTGCACCGAGCTATAAGACATGGTTTTTCTTTTCTTTTTCAACCTCATAGCCCTCATAGTAGTATGACTGTTCAATACCTTTAAAGATGATCTCTCTGTTATTGATATCCTCTGTCAAATTATCTCCCAAAAGTATTCTTAGCTCCAGATCATTGATTGGACTGCGTTCCATTGCTTGAAGATAGGATACCTTATCCACATTCTGCCAATTTACGACTTTTTGCAATCGTGATCTTAAGATCATATCGAGCCATATTCTCATACTTCTGCCGTTACCCTCCATAAAAGGATGAGCAATATTCATTTCGACATACTTAGCTATGATCTCCTCAAATGTATCTTCACTCATGGTTTCGATCTTTGATAAAATATCCTTGAGATATAAGCTGTTGGCAAATCTGAAATTTCCTTTGGAGATATTCAGTTCTCTAATCTCTCCGGCAAAATCATATAGCCCATTAA
>WFYB01000026.1 GCA_015490315.1 Sulfurovum sp.
TAAGGGGGTCGGGATCGAAGGTGCGCAGATCCTCTTGACCCAAATGCAATCCGTCTGCATAGTCTATCAGATCGATCGTATCATTGACGATCAAAATGCCGTCATAATAGCGTCGGATCTCTTGGAGATCATGCTTTTTCTCCTCAAGTGAGCCGCTTTTGTTACGGTACTGAAGGATAGGTATAGGTAGGAATCTCTGAATCTTTTTGAAGTACGATGATAGTGTGAGATCATGGGAGAGGAGGATCTCACGATCGAGCAGTGCATAGGTCTGTGCAGCGATCAGCTTGCCTTTTTGTCAAAAAGTTTGAGCAGATCACCGATGGTTTGCTTCATATCACCGCGATCGACGACCATATCGATCAGACCGTGTTCAAGCAAAAACTCTGAACGCTGGAAGCCCTCCGGCAGATCGACACCAACGGTTTGCTTGATCACACGCTGTCCTGCAAAGCCGATAAGCGCACCCGGCTCTGCCATGATCACATCACCAAGCATCGCAAACGATGCCGAAACCCCGCCCATCGTAGGATCGGTCAATACAGAGATAAACGGCTGCCCTTTGTCATGCAGACGGCGTAGTGCTGCAGAGGTCTTGCTCATCTGAAGCAGCGAGTAGGTACTCTCCTGCATACGTGCACCCCCCGATGCAGAGACGATGATCACGCCGTGTCCCGCCTCCATCGCACGGTTGACCGCTCTAACGATCTTCTCACCCTCAACAGAGCCGAGACTTCCGCCCATAAATGCAAAGTCAAACACCACAAGCTCGACAGGCTGTGCATTGATCGTACAGCTTCCGCTGACCACTGAAGAGGTTTTGCCTGTTTTGGATTTCGCCTCTTCCAGACGCTTTTTGTAGGATTTCTTGTCTGAAAACTTCAGAGGATCGACAGGGGCGAGTGAAGCATCATGCTCAACAAAGGAGTCTTCATCTGCCAAAAGCTCGATGCGCTTCTCTGCAGAAATACGGAAATGGTGGTTACACTTCGGGCAGACATTGTGCTTTGCTTCCACCTCTTTGTAGTACATAAGGGAGGTACACTTGGGACATTTGATCCACTGATTCTGTGTCTCTTGCTGCTCTTCTTTTCTAAATAAATTTCCAAAAATCATTCTTCTAACCCTTTAATAAGCACTTCTATCTTATCAGCTACCGTTTTTTCTTTCGATACTATAACATAATCTTGCTCAACGATCACTTCAAGCCCCTCACAGAGTGCCAATCCTGCGGCAAAATCATAGATACGAAACGCCCCCATAAAGAGGACATAGTTGACACTGTGTGCATAGGCAAGGGAGAGAGCCACCGCACCAGGTGCCCTGAACTTGAGTCCTTCACGGTCAAGTGCCGCGACAAGTTTTGGATTGGCATACGCTTTTTCAAAAAGCCCGATCTCGGCATTGGGCACAACTGCAGGAGGATGAAAGTCTTGTGAAAAAAGTCTGCCCTGCTGTGTCTTACTCTGCGCTGTTTTGATAAAGATATCTTTCGTTGCAAAGTTGCAGACTACTGCCGCTTCGAGTACCCCTTGGGCATTGACCATCGCAACAGAGCTGCCGTAATAGGGGAACGCCGACATCGCATTGGCACTGCCGTCTATGGGGTCGAGGATGATCTGACTGCTGCCCTCTCCGATGATCCCGGACTCCTCAGATTCGATGCGTCCGAAGCGGCTCAGGTGTTTGACAAAGACCTCTTCGGCGTAGAGATCAAGCCTGGAGCTGATATCCCCGCCTGCTCCCGCTTCTGTCTTGTCATACCACTTGGCAAGAAAATCGTGCTCTATTGCTTGAGATATCTCTTCGTTGGCTTGCACACATGCCTGAATGAATGGCGTCATTACTCCCCTTTACTGCAAATAGAACCCTCTAGATAATATCCAAAGGAGGTTTTACTCAATGGCGACAAAGGAGTGTCTAACCCGTGAAACGGGCGCTTGCGTTCGCGACTGCCAGAGCTATTGGGTGAAACCGGTGGTCTTCAAGAAAGCTCAAAGCATTTCAAAGAAGAGTATATCCTCTTCACTTCGTTGCAAAGCAATGACCCTATTCGCCTTTTTTCTCTGTCTCTATCGTCGGCTTCGCACCTCTTGGTCTAACCA
>WFYB01000027.1 GCA_015490315.1 Sulfurovum sp.
ATAATCCGTATCGCGACGCAACGCCTTGAGAAACTCAGAGTCAAACTCCATACACGCAAGCGTATCACCGCGATCGAAGACCACCGTGTGATCCTCTCGGATGAGAGTCTCATTCCCTTTGATTTTATGATCTTTGCGGGAGGTACGATGGCAGCACCAGTCTTGCAAGATCTGGATATCCCCAAAAACCAAAAAGGGCAATGCCTTGTCAACCCCTGTCTGCAGCTTGAGAACGATGAGCATGTCTATGTGGTAGGTGACGCGGCGGCACTTTGTGACAAAGCGGGCAACCCTCTGCCTCCCACAGCACAAACAGCGATACAGAGCGGCGAAACAGCCGCACGTAATATCCTCAATACGCTGTCACGGCAGGCACCGCAAAAAGCCGATCTCTCTATCAAAGGAATCGCAATAGCCCTGGGCGGCAGATATGCCGCTATCGATCTCAAATACCTGCGGATCAAAGGCTACCCTGCATACCTTATCAAAAAGCTCATTGAACGCCTCTACAAATGGCCTCTGCGCTGGCAGGCACTACGCGGCTACCGCCGCATCTCAAGCTGCCGTATCTGATCTATTGACCTCGTTTCAGCCCTATCATACTCATAAAACGTCCGCTGCACCCCTGCGTTTTGCGATATGAGAAGAAATCATCCACATGACATGCCGTACAGATACCGCTTAGCTCTATCTGAGAGGCAGGCACACCTGCATCTATCAGCTGCAGCCTGTTGACCTCAGGCAGATCGAGCGTGTACTTCTCCTCTTTGGGGCTAAGTACTCTATCATAGTCTACAAAGTGTGCAGCGACCTCACTCCCGACCTCATAGCAGCATCCTCCAATGGAGGGAGCGATACCTGCGATGAGATCTGACGGATCGGTACCAAACTCTTTTTGCATCGTGGCGACACACTTGGCTGCGATCCCTGCCGCGCTTCCTTTCCATCCCGCATGGATCGCAGCCACTACCTCATGACGCGGATCGTAGAGCAGTACCGGTACACAATCTGCGGTCAGTATCCCCAGCATCACCCCTTTTTGATCTGTCACCAAGGAATCGCTCTGTGCTACGGCACTCTCTCTTTCACTCCACCCCAAGTTCTGTGCACTATGTACCACGGCGATATGATCACTGTGTGTCTGATCGGCAAGTACAAATGTCCAACTTTCGTCATCTCCGAGTAGCGAAGCTGCTTTGCGTCTGTTGGCGACGATACTTTCAGGCGCTTCACCCGTATGCAGCGCCATCGAAAAGGCATAGGCTTGATCCTCTGCCTTCATCGTCACGGCGTGGGCTATCCTATGAAAGTTATTAAGATTTTGAAAATGAAAAAATCGCTGCATCACAACTCCTCTGCACTATTCTCTAAAAGAAAGATAAATCTTTTGATATAATACCCGAAAAAAGAGGGAAAGTGTCGTATGGATTCATGGTTTGATTTTGACAAACGTATCTTCAAACACTTCAACTATATCCTGATTCTGCAGCTCATTCCTCTTTTTGTGATCTCCTCTATCCTTGTCAAAGAGATCAGTCCGCACCTCTTTAAAAAGCAGATGGTCTACTACTTCATCGCGGCGATCGCATTTTTCGTCTCTGCCTTTATCCCGTGGCGGCGTATCCTTTGGTGGTTTGTACCACTTTTTTATCTTTCAAACCTTGGTCTCCTTGTCGCTGTGGAGTTTATAGGCAAGAGTATCCTCGGTGCCAAGCGATGGATCGAGATCCCCGGTACGCACATGACGATCCAGCCCTCCGAGTTTATCAAAGTGGCGGTAATCATGATGCTGAGCTATCTCATCAGCCGCAAGCCCCCGCCGCCGCAAGGATATGGTCTCTTTGATTTCATCAAGCTCTCGATTGTCATCATCATTCCCTTTGTGCTTATCGCCAAAGAGCCCGATCTCGGTACTGCATTGGTACTGCTGATCGCTGGATTTGGTATCCTCTTTATCGTAGGGGTCAACTGGAAGATCTGGCTGACACTGCTTATTCTCGCGGGTGCCGGTGCGCCGGTGATCTATGAGTATGGTCTCAAACCCTATCAGAAAAAGCGTATCCACGATGCACTCAACAAACCGAGCTACCAAGTACGTCAGGCACTCATCGCCATCGGATCAGGCGGTATGGAGGGTAAGTCCAAAGAGGATGCGACACAGACACAGCTGAAGTTTCTGCCGGTCTCTTCGACTGACTTTATCTTTGCCTATCTTGGCGAACGTTTCGGCTTTAAGGGGATGCTGACCGTCATTGGTCTCTATATCCTTCTGATCTTCAACCTCCTCTACATCTCAGCACGGCACGGATCGGACTATCTCATCAAAACCTTCGCTTCGGGACTGGCGTTTTTGCTCTTTGTCTATATGGGGGTCAATATCTATATGATCATCGGTATGGCACCTGTAGTCGGGCTGCCGCTGCCGATGTTCAGCCACGGCGGTACCTCTTTTATCATCTTCGCGGTGATCTTCGGCATTCTGCAAAATTTAATCGCCTTTAAAGACTACAATCGCTATACTTCTGACGCAAAAATCACGATGCAGACCAAAGATTTGCACTGATGATTTCTCCACAATAACGGGTCTTTAGCTCAGCTGGTTAGAGCACTCGGCTCATAACCGAGTGGTCCGGGGTTCGAGTCCCCGAGGACCCACCACTTTCAAAATCTATTTCCTTATCAAAAATTCTTATTGAGAAAAAACGTACAGATATCCTCTTTGCCGAGTTCGCAGGCTTTTTTGTAGAGGGCTCTGCCTTTGGTTTTGTCGGCGGGGATGCCGTCGCTGATGTCGCCGTAGTAGAGGGTCATCGCGGCAGTGGCGCAGCCGTCGGCATCGCCGAGTTCACAGGCTTTTTGCGAATAGAAGAGTGCTTTCTTTTTATCGGGGACGATACCTGCAACATAGGAGTATCTTGTAGGTATATAGAAGTAGTACATCCTTGCGCAGGCGTGTGCATCTCCCCCTTCACATTTGGCTTTGGTCGTCTGAAATACAGAGATATCCTTCGCGGTAGGTTCCATAGCCAAAAGCCAGAAAGGGAGTGCCAAGAGAATGAGCCGAGACATATCGTCTCCTTTTGTGTGGTATAGTATTGGACAATTATACACAGTTTCTACACAATCAAAACCTAAGATAAAAAAAGAGAAGATAAAAAGAATAAAAAGGAGTAACCATGCAACGCTCTATCAAACTGCTTTTGCTCGCTGCCGGACTCTTGTGGCTGCAGGGGTGCGCGACACATGCCAAGTTCGCACAGCGCTACAACTCATGGGTAGGACAAAATATCGCCCACTTCATCGCACAACAGGGGTATCCGGACAGAACCTTCACCCTGCCAAACAAACACAAGGTCTATGTCTATGAGGAGTCCCGTATCGTCAGCTATCCCTCTATGGGCTTTGGATATGGCGGTTATTACGGCGGAGGGTATGGTATGTTCGGTTACGGTACCGATATCGAGCAAAGGGTTTGCAAACTCTTTATCGAAACCGATCAAAAAGGAAAGATCGTCAAATGGGGATCACGCGGCAA
>WFYB01000028.1 GCA_015490315.1 Sulfurovum sp.
CTCTTTGTCGATCTCGGTAAAGTAGGGTACATAATGGCTGACATCAGCGATTGCCACATAGAGGGTATATGTTTTGAGGTCAAAATAGATCGCATCATCGAAATCTTTGGCAGTGACCGGGTCGATGGTACAAAAATCCAAGTCTGTCAGATCGACGCGCTCCTTATGTTCAGACTTGTTGACCTCCGACTCTATTTCGAGCGCTTCAGTGACACACGCCTCAGGGAATGCATCGGCACGCTCATAGAGTGCCAGAGAGATCTTCTCGTCAACCTTGGGGTCGGCAAGATGCCCAAAGACCTCAAGTACTTTGCCGGTATCGATATCGATCTTCATCACAGTGCCCAGTTTGAAAGCGCTCAGATCCATCCCTTCCATTACGGCTTCAGTTGGCTCACCTGTGCGGATGTCGATGACCGAGAAGTTGCCCTGCGGATCACGATGGGTGTAGGCGATGGTGTAGAGGTGTGCTTGTTCGATGACGGCAACGACTTTGGCGCTGGCACGTCCCCGTCTGGCAATGATGCGTTTGGCAACGACGATATCACCATTTTTAGCACCATTTAGGTCATCAGGCTCTACAAGCAGGTCGCGCTGCTCTTTGGTAGCAGCCTCTATATAGCCTCTGCCGTCCTGACCCAGATAGAGCCGTCCTGCACGGTACAAAGAGCCCAGTTTCCACAGCCCCTTATCCTCTTCGAGAATCCCTTTTTTCTGGAGTTCCTGGAAGATGTTTTTGTCTTCCTGTTCGATGTCGGAAGGTAGGCAGCCGTTACGTAGCTGTATAGCAAGTGCGCTCATAGACTAAATCCTTTGGCTTTAGCCGGTATTGTGTAGCAGGTATTGGGTAGTAAGTTGTTTTTTGTCTTCATTCTATTTTCTTTTCTTTAGTGTTTATTGTGAGTATAACATAACTCATCAGATCTGCTTTAGCGCTTCAAGCCGTTCGATACGTGCTTCGGTACTCGGGTGGGTACGGAAGAGGTCGCCCATGCTGAACTCTTTGCCTGTAAAGGGATTGATGATGAACATATGCGCTGTCTGCGGATCTGCCTCGGGGAGGATAGTGTTTCTGGCATAGTTGTCGAGTTTGATAAGTGCAGACTGCAGCCACTCAGGGTGTCCTGTCATACGTGCAGAGCCTTCATCGGCGAGAAACTCTCTGTTTCGACTCACGGTCATCTGGATGATGGTCGCAACCAGCGGCATGATGATCATCAGTGCGATCATCACGATTGGGTTGCTCGGTCTATCTCTGTCTCCCCCGCCAAAGAGCATCCCGAAGTTGGCGAGCATCGCGATGGCTCCGGCAATCGTAGCGGCAACGGTACCGATGAGTATATCGTAGTGTTTGACATGGCTGAGTTCATGGGCGATGACCGCTTCGATCTCCTCCTCATCCAGCAGTTTGAGAAGTCCCTCCGTGACAGCCACAGCGGCATGTTCATAGTCACGCCCTGTTGCAAAGGCATTGGGCTGCTCCTCGGGTATGATGTAGAGCTTTGGCATCGGAAGGTGTGCACGGCGTGTGAGCTTTTCCACTATATGATAGAGTTCGGGTGCCGTATCTTTGTCTACCGGTATGGCATGATAGTGTTTGAGGATCATCTCATCACTATAATAGTAGGCATAGAAGTTCATACCTGCGGCGATGATGAAAGCGATGATCATCCCGGTCTTTCCGGCGATCATTCCCCCAAACCATATGAACAGCAGTGTAAGCCCGATCATCAGGGCATAGGTCTTAAGTTGTTCCATAAGGTCTCCTTGTTCTTTTTTATTTTAAAATAGCATAGTTAAACTAATCGAATATTAACACACAGTGACGCATATTTTTTGCTACTATAGTTGAAAATAGTGAGTTGAAAAAAGTGTTTGATCCAAGGGATAGAAGATGCAACGTTATTTTATGATGCTTATAGGGATGAGTGTGATGCTCGTTGCCGAGTTTCATGCGACGATCAAGCCCGTCAACCGCTATATCAAACAGCGCATGATAGAGGGCAAAAGCTGGCACAAAGGGTGTCCTGTAGCATCCTCTGATCTGCGCTATATCCGTCTGACACACAAAAACTTCTACCGTTCCGAGCGTACCGGAGAGATGATTGTGCACAAAGATGTCGCCGATGAAGTAGTAGAGATATTTCGCGAGCTCTATGAGATCGGCTATCCGATCCGTCAAATGCGTCTTGTCAGTGATTTCAAAGGGAGTGACTGGCGCAGCATCGAAGCGGACAACAGCTCGGCATTCAACTGCCGCAATGTCTCTACAGGTCGTAAAAAGTGGTCCAAACATGCCTATGGATTGGCGATCGACCTCAATCCTATCGAAAACCCTTTCGTCAACAGACGCGGATATATCGCCCACAGAGCCTCATACCGTTTCAAAAAGCGCAGACACCGAAGCAGTGCGTTCGCAGACAGAGCGATGCTTCTAAAAAACGATGAAGCTGTGAAGATCTTCGAGGCACACGGCTGGAAGTGGGGCGGCGATTTTTCACCCTACAAGGATTATCAGCATTTTGCAAAAGAGCATAACAGTACACAGACAAAAGAGAATAAAGAGAAATCGGAATAGTCTGTTTATACTTGGTTAAATTCATTTTAGTTATAATTCTCCTCCAATTCAGATTGAGGAGATATTTTGAATCTAAAAAGTTTTTTATGGGAATATGGTGAAAAGGTTCCCGGATACGATGTCACCGTGATCAATGAGAGAGAGGCGAGAGCCGCAGCCGGTATTCTCTTTATGCTGGGCATGATCGTAATCTTTGTCGGGATCGGCTACAACCACATTATCGTAGCACGTGTCTATCTTGCATTTCTGTTTCTTGACTTTACATTGAGGATGATCAGCCCCAAATATGCCCCCTCTTTGCTGCTGGGGAAACTTGTCGTACAAAACCAGAAGCCCGAATATGTCGGCGGGCTGCAGAAGCGTTTTGCGTGGACGCTTGGCTGGTTTATCTCTTTGCCGATGATGTGGTGGTTTGTCATTCATTGGGATATTACTTTTTACAAAGTACTTGTCTGTATCCTCTGTCTGACGCTGATGTTTCTTGAGGCGGCGTTTTCTGTCTGTGTAGGGTGTATGATCTACAAAATGATAGTCAAAGATGATCCACAGCACTGTCCCGGCGGTGTCTGTGAGGTACGCAAAAAAGAGCCGATCCAGATCCTCAGTCCGTTACAAAAAGGTATTGCTGTTGTAACACTGGCAGGACTTTTGACCGGGCTCTATCTCTTTCTTGCCAAGACTGAGTCAAAGACTTTCTTTGGGGAGTTCCTCCATGAGATGGTACTGACCAAAGCGCAGCTTAAAGCAGAGGAGGAGAAAAAACTCGAAGAGGCCTTTGAGAACGAAGACTTTTAGGCCATACCTGTTTCTTGCCATTCAATCTGGGTAGAGAGCTACCTGGCTACTTCTTAAAGACACTTCCCAACATCCCTTTGATGGCACCCTGCAAGTCGGCAGGGTAGATGACAAATTTCGAGTTGTCGCTCTTACTGATCTGCTCAAGTGAGTTGATATAGCGGTCACCCAGCAGGAACATCGCAGGTAGCTCTTTGTCTTGTATATTTCGGGTGATGATATTGATCGCCTCCCCCGATGCCTCTGCCAAGGCTACTTGCGCTTGCGCCTCTCTCTTGGCGGCTTCGAGTTTGCCGTCTGCTTCAAGGATGGCAGCATTTTTGTTACCCTCTGCCATCGTCTCAACTGCGCGTCGTTCACGCTCTGCAGCAGCTTGCTGTTCCATCGCTTTCTGCATGGAGGGGCTTGGGTTGATATCTTGGATTTCGACAGATTTGACCGTCACACCCCAGTCAGCGACATCATCGATGATCTGCTCTTTGAGTTTGGCTTTGATATGCTCACGGTTGCTCAGCGCCTCATCAAGCGTCATCTCCCCAAGGATCGAACGCAGGGTGGTCATGACCAACTGCTGGATCGCCAGCTTGAAGTTCTCGACACCATAGAGTGCATTTTCGGGCTTGGTGACACGGATGAAGGTAACTGCATTGGTGGTGATAACAGCATTGTCGCGAGTGATGACCTCCTGCTGCGGGATATCGAGGATGATGTCACGTGTAGAGATCTTGGCGCGTACAGCCTCGATATAGGGGACGATGAGATTGAGCCCCGGCTTGAGAGTACGGGAGAATTTCCCCAGTCTTTCGACGATCCATTCTTCACCCTGAGGAACGATATTGATCCCCTTGTAGAGGGTGACGACGACGAGTATAGCCAGTATGATGACGATATTGAGTGCTTCCATATTTTCTCTCCTTTGTATTTAGACTTTTGCTACTTTGATGAGTTGACCAATGATCTCGACGATCTTGACCCGCTCACCTTTTTCTATGGGATGATCGGCGATGGCGATCCACTCTGTCTGACCAAGTACAGGCACATCGAAGTGTACTTTGCCTTTTTTGTGAGGTTCGATCGTTTTGGTGACAGTGCCGAGCATATCGAGGTTGTAGTTGGACTGTCCGGTGTCGCTGACATGTTTTTCTGCCATCCACTTCTTCCATGCTATCAGATACCCGGCACTCAAGGCAGTCCAGATCAGTACCTCATAGGTGAATGTGATCGGATAGATATAGTCAAGCAGTCCCACAGTGACAGCAGCGATCCCAAGACCCAACAGAATAAATGTACCCGTATTTATCTCCAGTATCAGCAAAAGCAGCCCTGCAACAACCCAGTGCCACCAGAGGATACTCTCGTTTAGCATTGCAAGCATTCTTCTTTCCTTAAACTTTATTGAAATCCATTATACCATAAAAGTCTCATCACGAAAGTCAGACAAAATTATAAAAGTCAAGTAATATTTGGATATAATCGCGAAAATTTTTACACATCAAGGATAAACGATGGCAGAACATTTGAATGTATATTATGACAAAGATTGTGATCTCGATCTCATCAAAAGCAAAACAGTTGCGATGATCGGTTTCGGTTCACAGGGACACGCACACGCAGAGAACTTGAGAGATTCTGGTGTTAACGTTGTGATCGGTCTGAGAGAGGGCGGAAGCTCATGGAAAAAAGCTGAAGCCAAAGGCTTTGAAGTGCTGACAGTCGAAGAGGCATCTGCAAAAGGTGATGTTGTGATGATCCTCCTTCCGGATGAAAACCAGAAAGAGATCTACGAAGCACAGATCGAGCCACACCTCAAAGAGGGTGCGACGATCGCATTCGGTCACGGGTTTGCAATCCACTATGGACGTATCCAGCCAAGAGCGGATATCAACGTCATGATGGTAGCACCAAAAGCACCGGGACACACTGTACGTTCAGAGTTCGTCAGAGGCGGCGGTATCCCTGACTTGATCGCAGTAGACCAAGACCCAAGCGGTAAAACAAAAGAGCTTGCACTCTCTTACGCGTCTGCCATCGGCGGCGGTAGAACAGGGATCATCGAAACAACATTCAAAGATGAGACTGAGACAGACCTCTTTGGTGAGCAGGCAGTCCTTTGTGGTGGTGTCAGCGCACTGATCCAGGCAGGATTCGAGACACTGACTGAAGCGGGTTATCCTGCAGAGATGGCATACTTCGAGTGTCTGCACGAGATGAAACTCATCGTTGACCTGATCTTCGAAGGCGGTATCGCAGACATGAGATACTCTATCTCCAACACAGC
>WFYB01000029.1 GCA_015490315.1 Sulfurovum sp.
AAAAAGGTATAACACATGAGAAATAAATTCATCGAGCAGTTTGAACAAAAGCAGATCGAAGGCAGAAACATTCCTGAATTCAGAGCTGGTGACACAGTCAGAGTCGCAGTAAGAATCAAAGAAGGAAACAAAGAGAGAGTCCAGAACTACGAAGGTGTCTGTATCGCCATCAGAGGTCAGGGTACAGGGAGAACATTCATCGTCAGAAAAATGGGTGCCAACTCTGTAGGTGTAGAAAGAATCTTCCCTCTTTACTCAGACAGTATCGAAAGTATCGAAGTCGTCAGACGCGGACGTGTCAGACGTGCGAAGCTGTTCTATCTTAGAGACCTTAAGGGTAAGGCTGCCCGTATCAAAGAACTCCGTAGAAAGTAATCTCTCTTTCTGCTTTCCCGCATATTTGCGGGAATTATTCAGTCACTTACTTATCGTAAGCTCCTTCACAATAACCCAAAAATCTACAGAAAATCAAAAAAAGATATTTACTTTCTGTCAGTATCGTAAGCTCCTTTACCCAAATCCAGAAATCTAAGCACAACTCAAACAAATTCCTTCATAAAATTAGCAAGCATAAATCTAACCTCAAATAAAATTCCTAATTCCTAATTCCTAATTCCTAATTCCTAATTCCTAATTCCTAATTCTCATGTCACACATTTTTTTTGGATATAATATTTTCTTACATTTGATGATGGGAAGTGAGAAGTGATGATTGTACGTATGAAAAACAGATTGATTTCATTGATGCAGCTTTTGCTGGTGTTGATCTTTATTATTTTTGAAGAGTTGATATGGGAGGGGATTGCAAAGCCGATCTATCAGCGGATTCATGCACTCAGGATCCTCCAAAAGGTTGAAGCGAAGCTCAGAAGTGTGAACCCTGTGGTGATTTTGCTGCTCTTTGTGATACTTTTGGCTATGGTGGAGGCATTTGGTATCTATGCGGGGTTGTTGTTTGTGAGCGGACACTTCTTGCTGGGTCTTGGACTCTACCTTTCCAAGATCCCTATCGCTGCCTTTACCTTCTGGCTCTTCAGAGTAACAGAGGATAAGCTGATGCGTTTTGCTTGGTTCAAGTGGCTCTATGAGAAGATCATGACCGCGATCGACTGGCTGAAATCGCTTGCGATCTATCAGGAGACAATGGCGAAGCTCAAAGCGCTCAAAGCAGAGATCAAAGCAGCGGCACGCCGTTTCAAAGAGCGGTATTTCAAAGAGGAGAGCCCTTTTGTAAAGAGACTCAAGAGACACTATAGAAATCTCAAAGAGTATCTGGACAGATAGATGAAGCGGTTTGGGGCATGGCGCTGGGTATGGTATCTGCTACCTATTGTGCTGTTTGTGGTAGTGTTGTTGAGTGTAGAGGGTATCAGGAGCTTTCTCTTTGCACTACTGTTGCGGCTCTTTTGGTTTCTCAAAAAGCATATTGTTTTGATCTTGACGGGATTTTTTCTGGTCAAAGGCAAATTCATCCTTTCGCTCTTTCTCAAGAAGCTGGCACTCATCTCTGCGACAGGGCTTGGCAAGCGCTATGTGATCGAACGGGTGATCTCCAAAAATATCAAACGCCATCTCTTTAATCCCATCAGTGATGACCTCAAGCGTCTTGTTGAGTATCTCAAGATCCGCTTCAAGAGCTTCCCATTGACCAACAGACTTATCGCACTAACCACCTTCATCGGTTCACTCGGTATCGTAGGCAAACTGATGGGCGGACTGTTGGTACTCAAGGTACTCATCGCGCGTTTTTGGAGTCTGCTGCTCTCTATCGTGCTTAAGGTAGGTACGGGAGTAGCCTACTTCTTTACCGATATCTTCTGGGGCAGCTGGGTTGCGCCGCTCATTGAGGTACTGCTCTTTACATGGCTCTTGGAGTGGCTGGAGAAGATCCCTTTTCTCAAGCGTTTTTTTGCAGCGATCTATGCCTTTTTTCTGGCATTTTTTGAGGAACTCGAAGAGATACTCGAACGCTATTTTCATCTGCCGATACGCCGTTTGCTCGGAGGACTTGCGATGCGGATCAAAAAGGGTATCTACAGGATCATCGGCTATAAGAGGGTCAATGCCTACCGCTCACTCCAGCAGATCAGGGCACTGCATCCCAACACTGTTGCGCACCTGAGGGAAAAGAGACGCAGCTATCTTGCCAAGAGACGGAGACGTGCTTCCTCTCTCTATCTGCAGAGAAAAGAGGCAAAGCAAAAAAGGAAAAAGAGTAAGCAGGCTTCTATTGATGCCCACCGGGATTATGTCGGGGTACAAAGCGGTTCATCTCCTCGCCGCCGATACGGTAGGCTTCGCCAAAGCCGAATGTCGCCTCTCCATAGAAGGGTGTCAGGCAGTAGAGCCTGAAGTCCTGCATCTCGGAGAGCATCTCAATGGTTGGATGTCGTTTTTGAAACGCTTGGATGATCTCGCGGTAGCGTGCATCTTCTCTGGGAATAATACTGCCATCACACTGCATGGTGATACGTTTACGGGCAAAGAGATTGCTGCTTTTGCTCTCATCTTCAATGAACATACAGGAGACTTTGGGGGTTGCCTGGATATTTTGGGCATGGGTCGCGATGTCGGAGAGAAAGAGATAGATTTTTGCACCGTCATAGTAGAAGGGTGCATAGGAGCTGAACGGGTAGCCGTTTGAAGCGATAGTGCCCAGTATGGTGGTCAGAAACTGCTCGATAAAAGGCGCGATTGGCTGATGGATCATATCTGACATAGGGGACTCCTTTTGCGTTGTGTCAGTAGCTGCGGTTTTTCATCGCGGCTCTTGCTTCTCGGTCAAGTGTCTTGGCTTTGAGGTCGGCGCGTTTGTCGTGCAGCTTTTTTCCTTTTGCAAGGGCGATACTCACTTTGGCAAAGTTGCGTTCATTGAAGTAGAGCATCAACGGTACGATGGTCAGCCCCTCTTTATGTACCTTATTGTGAAGTTTGAGCAGCTCTTTTTTGTGAAGCAGCAGTTTGCGCGGCGCTCTGGGGTCACGGGTGAAGTGTTTGTTGGCAGTCTCAAGCTCCGAGATGTGGGCATTCATCAAAAAGAGCTCTCCCTTGATGAAGCGGCAGTAGGCGTCATTGAGGTTGGCGCGTTTGGCACGCAGCGCTTTGACCTCTGAGCCTGTCAGGACGATCCCCGCTTCGAACTTTTCGATGATCTCATAGTCATGTCTGGCTTTTTTGTTTTGTGCGACGACATTGATTGCCAAGAGGCTATCCTTTTTGGTGTCATTATAACACATTAGTTGTAGATATAGTGATATATTTTTTCTCTTTTTTTAGGGGTTTATTTACCAAATCTGTGTAAAATCATGATTAGGATAAATACCAGTTTTTTCAATAGCGGCATCAGTGTGATGTAGGGGCTGCACGGTTGTTCATGCTATTGGGGATAAAAATAGGGGAAATAGATGACAGACGAAGAAAGGTATACCATGAGCAGTTTTGAACTGATGCCATTCCAGGGAATGGAGCCGGCAGTCCAGAGTGAGATCAACAAATTTACAAACTATGTGACCAAGAAAAAAGGCGATACGATATTCGCAGATGATGAGTTGACACGATATTTTTATGTGATCAAAAAAGGCAAAGTCAAAAACTACCAGCTCAATCTTGATAACGGCAAAGAGCAGACACTCTACATCTTCCGGGCGGGAGATATGTTTGATACGGTGATACTGCTTGATGGAGAACCGCATGATGTGATGTATGAGGTGATAGAGGAGTGTGAACTGCTTGAGTTTCCGATCGACTTTGTACGGGAACTGCTTTGGAAATATCCGGAGTTTAACAAAAGGTTCTATCCTTATATTGCCAAGCAGATGCGCCACATGGAGGAGCTGGCAACTGATATGTCACTCTATTCGACCGCAGAGCGCTTGATCAAGCTGATCATTCAGGATCGTGATCCGAGTAATCTTTTTAGATTCAATATCCTGGAAGGGCTCTCCCATAGTGAGGTTGCGAATCTACTCGGTACCGTAAGACACGTTGTAGAACGCCACCTGAAGGCACTCAAAGAGGAAAATCTCATCGATGTCAAGAACAAGCATATAGAGATCCTCAACGCTGACAGACTTCTCGAAAAAATCAGCCTAATCTGACTTCTCTAAAGTGATGCTACTAAAGTAGCATACACTCCTCTTTACTCCTTGTTATAATATTTGCAAGTTTAGCCAACCTGACTAAATTAATCTTACCTTAAAGGAGTAAAGAATGAAAAAGATTCTTCTATCAACCCTCGTAGCATCACTCTTAGTGAGTGGTTCATTTGCCAAAGAGACAGCAGCCAAAGGCGCGACTGTCAAGCAGGTCAACACGATCGCAGTCAACAATGCCAAGCAGGATGCCAAAGACCATAAAGCAAAGCTGGTACAAGAGGCGATCGATTCGCTCAAATATGCGCATGATGCACTCGTATCATTGAACAAAAAAGATACCAAGTCAGCCAAAGCAAACATTGAAAAGGCACTGGGTAAACTCGATGTTGTTCTGGCTTCCGAGCATGCACCAAAGCTGCTACCGGTGGACAATGTGATTACGGTACAGGAGTTTATCGGTACAAGCAAAGATGCGAAGGCAGCGGTGACACTGGCTGGGGTACTGCTTGCTGACGGCAAGGTACAGGCAGCCAGAGAGATTTTGCTACCGCTTAAGAGTGAGATCGATGTGACTGTTGTCAACCTTCCGCTTGCGACCTATCCGGATGCCTTGAAGCTGGCAGCGAAGTATATCAATGACGGTGAAGTTGAAAAAGCTAAAGCGGTACTTGCGACAGCGTTGAGTACCTTTGTAGAAGTGACCACTGTAGCACCGATCCCGCTTCTCAAAGCAGCTGACCTTATTGCCGCAGCAGCAGCCATTGCAAGCGAAGATACCAAGCAGGCAAAAGTTTATCTGAGTGCCGCGCAGGAGCAGTTGAAACTTGCCGAGGCATTGGGTTATGTGAGCAAGAGTGATGTGACCTACAAGGCACTCGATGAGGCGATCGATGATATCAAAGACCATATAGAGTCCAAAGAGATCAAAGCGAAGTTTGACGCGCTCAAAGCGAAACTCAAAGACTTTACGTCAAAGATCTTCAGCAGCAAAGAAGAAGCGAAAAAAGAGGCTGAAAAAGCAAGCAAAAAATAAAAAGGCGCAGCTTCGGCTGCCTTAAGAAAGGAGGAACTATGTTTGTAACACGTTACAACCCTTATGCGGAGAATCAGCTAAGAAAGGGATTTGAAGCACTTAATACTTTGATGAGCAATCTTGAACAAGAGGAGGGAGCGATTGCATCTTTCATTCCTGCGGTCAACACCCGTGTTGATGATGATGCCTATTATATTGAGCTCGATCTCCCGGGTGTCAAGAAAGATGATATAGAGATTACAGCAGAAGACAATATCCTGACAGTCTCCGGAGAGCGCAAAATGCGTGAAGAGTTGAATGCGGATGATTACTATAAAGTAGAGAGCCGCTACGGTAAGTTCTCGCGCAGTTTTACGCTCCCTGAGGATGCTGACCCTGATGGGATCGAAGCACATATGCAAAACGGTGTGCTCGAGATCGTGATACCTAAACGTAAAGATATTCATCAGGTCAAAAAGATAAGTATCAAGTAAAGGTAAAGGAGGTGCAACATGGCAACAACTGAAAAAGATGTTATCAGCAAAGCAAAAGAGGTTGCGCAAACACTTGAAGAAAAAGTGGAAAAAGGCATAGAAGTCGCCAAAGAGACTTTTGCCAATGTGGCAAGTCATCTCCCTTTTGCTAATCTTGCCCGAAAAGGAAGTGATACATTCGTGATCGAAGTGGATCTTCCCGGTGTAGACAAAAAGGATATTGAACTCATCGTAGAGGACAATATCCTGACAGTAAAGGCGGTACGCAAGATGAAAAACGAGGTCAAAAAAGATGACTACTATCTTTGTGAGAGCAACTTTGGACTGATATCAAGAAGTTTTGTGCTGCCTGAAGGGATCGACAAAGAGAAGATCGATGCCAAATACGAAGACGGCAGATTGATTATCACGCTTGAAAAAGAGGAATCACGCAAAGCAAAAAAACTCTCTATTAAATAACCACGAACTATTTGTTTTGGACGAGGCAGACTATAGCCTCGCCATTTTCTTTTAATCTTATTTTGAGGAACCACCGGTTTCACTCGATAGCTCTGGCAGTCGCGAACATGAGAAGCGTAAGCAAAGGACAACTGCTTGTCCTTTGCAGCTTCGGAACCGTATCTATCGAAGCGAATGCGAAGCAGTGGAGGCATAGTCCGTTTCACGGGTGGAGCGCTCCTTTGTCGCCATCAAGTGAAACCTCACTTGGATATTATTCACAGGGTTTGATTTGGAAAAATGTACTTCCACTTCCGCTAAAGAACCACCCCTTTTTCTCTTCAGCCACCTTTTCGAGTTTGGGACAGACTTTCAGTGCAGGGGCATAGAGATCGTTTAGGACAAAAGGGTCAGCGATCATCTCCAGCAGTGTTTTGGAGTCTATCTTATCCCATCCGATGAAGGAGCAGAGGTTGATCTTGTCCAAAAAGTGTGTTCGAAATTCCTGATAGACTGCGGCGGTGTTGCAGTGTATGGGGGGTGTGTAGAGCTCCAGATCGAGTGGGGACTCTTCAAAAGGCTCTACGACCTCCCCAAAGCCGGAGACATTGGCAGAGGGGTAGTTGTAGATGAAGAAAGGGATATCTGATCCTATGGTTGCACCGATCCGGGCAAGTTCCTCGGTGCTAATGAGCAGATCGCAGCTCTTTTTGACCAGGCGCATGAAGGCAGCGGCATCACTGCTTCCGCCGCCGAGTCCTGCACCGCTGGGGATACGCTTGGTGACGACCACTTTGTGTTTGTAAAAGAAGTTGAGAATGTCCAGATCCCCTGTATGGGCATTGAGTGCTTTGTATGCCTGGTAGATGGTATTGGACTCCAATGGGATATCGTCGCACCCCTCAATGGTGAAATGTTCACACTCACAAGGTACGAATCTGATCGTATCATAGAGAGACTCTACCCGCATAAAGCGAGAAAGAATGGTGTGGTAGATCTGACCGCTGCTGTGCTCTTTCTCGCCTGTGATTTTCAGAAAGATATTGACTTTGGCGTGGGCGTGGATCTTCATAAGGCTTTCGCCTTATGAAAAAACGGGTAGATAGAATACATCTATAACTCCTTTGGTTTTTCTAAGCGGTTTAGTTTGTAGGTTATCGTGCCGTCTGTGATTTCGATGATGCTGTAGAAGTTTTCTGTTTCTACGAGGTAGGTACCATCCTCTTTGGTTTCGAAATAGTCAAGTGAGAGTTTCTTGCCAAGTTCAAGATAGTTGTTGTCACCAGTATAGGTATTGCGGGGGATGGCGAGATACTCAAAGGGGTTGAGTGCCTTTTCATTCTCAAAACGAAATCTCCCTTCATGGATACGGTGTAGAGAGCTTAGTGTTGCGTCGATACCGAGTCTGTCGGCGATGACGGCACCCAATGAACGGATATAGGTACCTTCGCTGACAGTCGCTTCAAAATGGACAAAGGGGTGGTTGTAGCTTAGCAGTTTGATCTCATGAATCATTGAGGTAATAGGTTTGAGTGCGACATCATCGCCTGCTCTTGCCATCTCGTAGGCACGTCTACCTCCTATCTTTTTGGCGGAATATTTGGGCGGATAGTAGCTTAGCTCACCCTGCAGCGAAGCGAGTACCTCCTCGATCTTCTCCTGCTCGAAAGGTGCGACTTCAGAGATAGAGTCGACATTTTCGATATCGAGACTTGCTGAGTTGGCACCCAGCCAAAGGGTAGCGCTGTAGCTTTTGGGTGTCTTGTCGAGGTACTGGAAAAGTTTGGTATACTGGCCGGTAGCGACGATGAGGCAGCCGGTAGCAAAAGGGTCAAGCGTACCGGAGAAACCGACCTTCTTGGTCTTGTACTTGCGTTTGACATAGCTCATATAGCGGTTTGAGCTTACGAAGATGGGTTTGTTTACCACAAATAATCTGTTCAATGTAAATTCTCCTTTGGAGAATTTTTAGTGAAGAGTGAAGAGTGAAGAGTGAAGAGTGTTGGTATGCTTTCCTTACGTAAAGCTTCTATATGAATGAAAGCATTGCAAAGCAATGCAAACTTCAATTCCTCATTCCTCATTCCTCATTCCTCATTCATTTAGATTGCCTGCACAAACGAGCTGAGTATCTCTTTTTTGTTGCCGCCGAAGTTGATGAGGAGTTTGTACTCTTTGCCCGATTTGTTGGCGGCTTGTACGCGACCGATACCGAAGATCTTGTGTTTGACGAGATCACCTTTTTTGAAGGCGGAGGATTTGGTGATCTTGAGCGAGGCATCCTGAATCAGCCCTGCTTCTCCGAGGAAGCGGCTCTTGTCGATCATCTTTCTGCGTCCTTTGTAGAAACGGCTGTCTACATAACAGAGTGTTAGATCACTCTTGGCGCGGGTGATGGCGACATAGCCCAGCCTGCGCTCCTCTTCCATATTGCACCCCTCTCCAAGCAGTGGGAAGAACTCCTCTTCCAGACCGATCACAAAGAGGTGTTCAAACTCCAGCCCTTTGGCGGCATGGATACTCATGATGGTGATAGCATCCTCCTCTATCTGATCCTGATCGCTCTGGAGCGAGATATCGTTGAGGAACTCATCGAGGGTCAGATCGGGGTTTTTGATGACGGCATCCCTGAAGTATCCGTAAAATTCATCGATATTGAGCAGTCTGTCAAAACCGTCCACCATGCCTGCATAGTGGTCTTTGAGTTTGATACGCTCATCAAAGAGGGTGATGAAGTTGCCCAAGCCGTTTTGTGCTTCACTCTGAAGGAGTTCGATATCTTCCAGGAGTGATGCAAGTGCATTGGCTACCTTTTTGCTGATGACAATCGGCTGTTTGCCCTCTATCATCTGTTTGATATAGTCATGCAGTGAGAGCCCTGCTTCAAAAGCTGCTTTCTGCAGCTTCTCTATCGAAGCTTTGCCGATACCGCGCTTGGGTTTGTTGATGATACGCAGCAAAGAGAAATCATCGTTTGGGTTGGCAAAGACACGGAAGTAGGAAATGATATCTTTGATCTCTGCACGCTCATAAAAGCGCATCCCGCCGATGAGCTTGAAGCCAAGCCCCTCTTTGGTAAATCCCTCTTCAAGAGAACGTGAGAGTGCATTGATACGGTAGAGCACGGCGATCTCATCGGGGTCGACACCCGAATCGAGCAGTTTTTTGATCTCATGCGCGATCGCTTTGGCTTCCATCGATTCATCGAGAGAGTGCAGCAGTTTGACATCGGGTCCTTCGCCTTTGGCGGAGACGAGTTTTTTGCCAAGGCGCTGTGAATTGTGCTCGATGAGTGTATTGGCAGCTTTGAGGATGGGCTCGGTGGATCGGTAGTTGGTCTCGAGCTTGACAGTTTTACAGTTTTTGAAGTTGTCGGCAAACTCAAGGATGTTTCGGATATTGGCTCCCCGCCAGCCGTAGATACTCTGGTCATCGTCTCCAACGACACAGAGGTTGTCATGTTCGCTTGCCAGCAGCTGCAGAAGCTGAAACTGCAGTTCGTTGGTATCCTGATACTCATCGACCATGATGTATTTGTAGCGTTCGCTGGTCTCTTTGCGGAGCGCATCGTTTTCGCTCAGGATCTGATGGGTCAGCATCAGTAGATCGTCAAAATCAACAAGATTGTTTTCTGTGATGTTCGCCTGATACTTCTCATAGATCGAAGCCACTTTTTTGTAATCGGGCAGCTCCGCTTTGGCGGTCACGACCTCGGGTGTCAAGAGTGAGTTCTTGTATTTGGAGATCTCTGAGGCGACAAAGGAGATATTGAGATCGATCTTGAGCTCTTTGGCGATGGAGCGAATGAGACGTTTTTTGTCATCGCTGTCGATGATGACAAAGCTGTTGGGACGTCCGAGTTTTTCGATATGGAACTTGAGGAACAATAAGCCGAACTTATGAAAGGTACAGAGCAGAGGAGGGTAGTTCACCTTGTTTGGCATCAGTTTCAGGGCACGTTCACGCATCTCGGCGGCAGCTTTGTTGGTAAAGGTAAGCGTAAGGGTATTGGCAGGATCGATACCCACTTCACCCACAAGATATGCAAGCCGCGTGGTCAGGGTCTTGGTCTTACCCGAGCCCGCCCCTGCGAGTATCAGCATCGCACCGTCGATGTGTTCGACCGCTTCTCGCTGTGCCGGATTGAGACTGTTGAGGATATCTTCCATAGTTGTCGCCTGCTGTTTAGATTCTATTTATTATATCCTTTTCCTGATTAGTTTTAGGCGAATGATTTAGTGCTCCGGGTGATATCACAATCATATCCTTTTCTACACTATCCAATAAGCTAAGCTTATGTGCTCTTAAAGTATAACTTGCTATAATGACTATAATTAATTTTGGGATCAGGCTTGTAGATCAAGCCGGATAATAACAAGGACAACAGATGTTAAAAGATTTTGTGAAATTAGAGACCTTTCTGACGGTCGCACGTGAGCGGAGCTTCTCCAAAGCCTCGGCTAAGCTTGGTATCTCTCAGCCGGCGGTAACGCAGCAGATCAAGTTTATCGAAAAGTATCTTGCCGCAAAGATCATCGAACGTAAAAAGAACGGGATCAAGCTGACCAATGAGGGTGAAGAGCTCTACAAGATTGCGACAAGACTGGAAAAAGAGATCCACTCCTGTGAGCAGGAGGTACTCAAGATCATCAACAAAGAGATGACATTTAAGCTGGGCGCCTCTTTTACGATCGGTACCTATCTGATACCTGGAAAGTGTCTCAACACTATCGGTGAAGCGATCAATAACGATATCAATCTGAGTATTGATGTGAGTGACAATATCATCCAGAAACTCAAAGACAGAAAACTCGATGTCGGTCTGATAGAGTCACCGGTGATCGATCCTGACCTGATCTATAGAGAGTGGGTAGAGGATGAGCTGGTGGTTGTCAGCAATACCCCGATCGCAAAAATCCTCAAAACTGAAGAGTTGTACGATTTTGACTGGATCTGTAGAGAAGAGGGGTCACATACGAGAAAAGTGGTCTCAGAAGTCTTTGAGGAGTTGGGCGTGTCGTGCAAGAGCTTCAATGTACTCAGTGAAGTGAGCAACACAACCGCGGTACTTCAGACGATCAAAAAGGCGGACAAAAATGCGGATCGTCCGGTCGTCTCTATCATCTCCAAGCATGCAATTGCCGACGAGGTTGCCAACGGGGAGCTCTTTGAAGCGAGGCTGCGAGGATACACAATGACGCGCAAATTCTATATCGTCTACTCCAAAGAGAACAAGCACAATGCCTATGTCGACAAGGTCGTCAACTACATCTTGGCGGGTCACTGCTAGACCCTGCCTCATACTACTTTTTCTTTTTTAACAGTTTTTTATTTTCGGGATTGTTCAGCAGGGCTTCCATCGAGCTCTTTTTGGGAGCTAATCTTGGATCACGCTTTGCTGCGGTTTTTTCCATTTTGGGTTCAGGTTGAGCCATATTGATAACGATAGGGTTCTCTCCTACAAATATCTGTCGTATTGCAAGCAGTGGAACTGTTACATGCGATCCGAAATTGGCTTCGCCAAATCCTGCTTCAAAGGTCAGAAAGTGCTCATTGACCGTTGCTGTCTCAAACGTATAGCCGCTTAGGATAAAGAGTACCGTATCCTGAAAGTTCTCCATGATCTCTTTGGGCAGCGGCGGATTGAAGTCAAGATGTTTGATCTCGCAGGCAAGTGCAAACTCCGCCTCTTTGTCAAAGAGATAGGTGATTGTCTTGAGGATATGCTCCCGCATCAGTGCACGGTACTCTGCGGTCTGAAAAAGATTGATGGTCATGGTCACTGCCTTATAGAATCTTAAGATTATTTAGATCTGTACATCCTATCATAAGATAGGTAAAAAAAGGCTATTGTAAAAGCCCGCCGTAGCTGTTGCGTCGGCTGTATCCCTCTTTTTGGAAGAGAAGTCTGCCCTCACTGTTGAAGATCCTGACATTTTTTAGGACTTTGAACTCAATCATCGCATTCATCAGGGCAATGTCACAAAAACGGTCAAGATCCTTGGGTCTGATCTCTGCTTCTTTTAGTCTGCCCTCCTCGATCAGTCTGTTTCGCATGGTACCTTCAAGCAGTGGCAAGCGCGGCGTGAGCCAGACCGATCCGTCATAGAAGGCAAGATTACTATAGCTTGTATCAGTAAGCAGCCCCTCTTTTTGGATGATGATTTCATCTGTGTTGACATCTTTTTTGAGCGCTTCCAGGGCACTCCTGTCGGCATATTTGTAAGCGTAGTCTATATCGCTCTCAATGATCGTAAAGGTACGTACCTGCTTGGGTACATAGTGTTCAAAGGTGACGGTCTGTATACGGTCGGTATAGAGTACGCGGCACTTGTAGATACCTGCAGTCGGGACTGATTGCAGATGTGTTTTGAGTTCGGGGATATCCGCACTTGGGTAGTGTGCATGTATGGTTCTCTCAAGCCGCTTTTGATGGTAGGGGAGGTTGCGTATCTTGCCTTCATGGATCTTGATGGTTTCAAGAAAGAGCGTTTGCGTTGTCTCCATTGCCCAAGACTCTACTCGAAAAGTTCTGTAGAGAGATAGCGTTCGGCGGTATCACACAAAATGGTGACGATCACTTTACCCTGATTCTCCGGACGTTTTGCGACGAGTGACGCGGCATAGAGGTTGGCACCCGATGAGATACCCACAAGCAGACCTTCATCTTTGGCTACTTTGCGTGCTGTCATAAAAGCATCTTCATCATTGACCTCGAGTACTTCATCATAGATATCGGTGTTGAGGATCTCAGGGATAAAGCCCGCGCCGATCCCCTGTATCTTGTGTGGCCCGGCAGCATGTCCGTGCAGTACGGCAGATTGTGTCGGTTCCACTGCGATTACTTCAAGGTCGGGATGTGCCTCTTTGAGCACTTCGGAGGTACCGGTCAAGGTGCCGCCGGTACCGACAGAAGCGACGAAGATATCGATCTTGCCTTCGGTATCTTTGAGGATCTCCAATGCGGTGGTTTTGCGGTGGATATCGGGATTGTCAGGATTGTTGAACTGCTGGAGTACCATCGCTTTTGGAAGGCTCTTTTCGAGTTCTGCCGCTTTGCTGATGGCACCGCCCATACCCTCAAGTGCCGGGGTGAGTACCAGTTCGGCACCCAGGTGTGTCAGCAGCTTGCGCCGCTCCATACTCATCGATTCGGGCATTGTGAGGATGAGTCTCAGCCCTTTGGCTGCACAGATGGCGGCGAGCCCAATACCTGTATTGCCGCTGGTGGGTTCGATGATCGTTGTATCCTTGTCGATCTCTCCGCGTTGCATCGCTTCGTTGATCATATTGTAGGCGATCCTGTCTTTGACCGATGAGGTAGGGTTCATAAATTCGCATTTGCCAAGTATTGTAGCTCCGGTCTCTTCGCTGAGCGCATTTATTTTGACCAGAGGGGTATTGCCGATGAGATCCTCGATACTGTTCGCGACCATCTAAATTCCTTATAGGTTATGTAATTAATAATTTATTATACTGTTTAATTACTTTTGGCTAAGCGGTTTGAATTCGAAATTCTCATCATCATAGTACTCGATGTTACCGTTTTCTATATCATAATGCCAGCCGTGCAGGAAGATCCTGCCTTCATCTACCCCTCGCGCAACTGCCGGATAGGTCAGGAGGTTTTCGAGTTGAAAGACCACAGAGAGCTTTTCGGTGTAGCGCAGCAGCTCCTCTTGCCCTTTCTCTTTGCATGTCAGCATAGCTACTTTTTTTGCCTCATGTCCAAGCTCAAGCCATTTGATGGTGTGGATATTCTCCGGAGTCTCTTTAATCTCTTTATAGAGTGCCGCGATTGCTCCGCAATGTGAGTGTCCGCAGACGATGATGTCAGAGATCTCCAATACCGAAACGGCATATTCGATGGCAGAAGCGGTCGCATGATAGTCCGCATCAGGTTGAAATGGGGCTACAAAGTTACCGATATTGCGCACAATGAAGAGATCGCCGGGCTTGCTGCCGGTGATGAGTGCGGGCATGACACGCGAATCGCTGCATCCGATGAAGAGTGCTTTGGGGTTTTGCCCCTTCTCTACAAGGTTTTTGAATCGCTCCTCATTTTTTGCGAATTTTACTTTGCGGAAGGATTCGTGTCCTTTGGCAAACTGGGCGAGTCTGTCATCCATCTGTCACCTCCTTGATGCTGTACTCAAGTGTTTCGCCGGCATACATCGGTACGACACCGTTGTATTCGGCGGGTACAGTAAAGGGCTCTTTGCTGAGTGTGACACGTTTGGGTATAGGTGTGATGCCGTAAATCTTTTGGGCATTGCCGCTAACAAAGTCCTGGAGTTTTTCGAGTGCGTTATGGCGCTCGAAAAGCGCTGTAAGTACCTGCAGTGCGATCGGTGCAGTAAAGACCCCGGCAGCACATCCGCATGCCTCTTTGGCGTGCTTGGGGTGGGGTGCAGAGTCGGAGCCGAACATCACTTTGGGGTGCGCACGGAGTGCTACATCAAGCAGGGCTTCTCTATCTTCAGGGCGCTTGGCGATCGGTTTGCAAAACAGGTGGGGTTGCAGCATACCGCCTGCGACATCATCGAGTGTGATGATCAGATGGTGCAGTGTGATTGTGGCATAGAGGTTCTCGAAGCGCTCCAGTGCGGCGACACTCTCTTTGGTGGTGATGTGCTCCATGATGATCTTGAGTTTTGGAAACGCTTTTGCAAGCTTCTCGTAGATCGGGACAAACTCTGCCTCTCTGTCCATCACAAAGCCGTTTGTCTCTCCATGGATACAGAGCGGAATCCCCAGGTCACTCATCGCTTGAAGTGTGGGGCGCAACTCCTCTACATCAAAGCCGCTCACACCTCCTTCGGAGTTGGTGGTGATGCCTGCGGGGTAGAGTTTGATCGCGGTAATCTCCTCTCTGAGTGTTTCAAGAAATGCCCTGTCGTAGTCAGGTTTGAAAAAGAGTGTCATATTGGGTCTGAAGTGCTCATCCCCGATCGCTTCAAGGATACGCGCTTTGTAGGCAAGCAGTGCGGCTTTGTCAGTGACGGGAGGGACAAGGTTTGGCATGACAAGTGCGCCTGCAAAGGTATGCGCGCTCTCTTTGGCGATATTGTGCAGCATCTCTCCATCACGAAGATGAAGGTGCATATCAAGCGGAGAATGGAGTGTAAGTGCCATCAAGATCCTTTAGGAGATAGTATCGGTCACCCTCTTTTGGGATGAGCCAGTAATGTATCTTGATTTTGCCATAAGTTCCATTAGATGCGCGTAAATGGTGCGGATGCAGGAGTGCCGAGACAGACGGCGGCGCAAAGGTGATGAGCGGGTAGTCTATTCCCCCTGCAAAGAGCTGGTTGCAGCGTAGTATTCGCAAAGAGCTTGCTACAAACGCTTTGTGCGGTGCGTTGCACTCGAACTGCCACTTGGCATACTCCGAGCAGGTAGGGTAGTAACGGCACGAAGCAGGCAGCATGCGGGAGATGTATTGGTAGCCTTTGATAGGGAGTGTCCAGAACTTTGCCATTACTGCTGCTCCTTGAATCGTTTGCCGTCGCTGATGATATAGGAGGGCGACATATTGACGGCATGGTAGATCGTGGTGCCGTATTTTCTGCTGTAGTATTGTAGCAAAAGACGCTGCAGGGTCGGTTCGATGGAGGGGGTGAACCATCCGTTGTTGCTCAGTACGATCATATTGGCGGGTTTGCCCTCATAGAGTTTTTCGGAGGTGGCCTCAAAACAGATGGCATTTCTATAGCGGGTACCCTCGATGGTGTAGTCTGTCAGTTGGGTGTCGGCTTTGTAGTCAACCGCATCGTCATAGAAGATACGGTTGACCCATTTGCTGAGAAAATCGGGCAGCGGGTTACGCTCACCGAATGGAACGAGCACCACCTTGTTTGCGACAGTGACCTTGCCGTCACGGGTGAAGATATAGGTGGAGTTCCTCGGTGTTTTACCATCCCAGTAGAGTGCGCCTGTGACGATATTGATCTTCGAGGCACGCTGCTTGAGTGCATCAAAGAGTGCGGGATCGCGGTTGAGAAACACAGGGAAGACCGATTCGGGCAAGATGACCAAATCTTTGCCTCTCTTGATCGCTTCGTCTATCTCTTCAAAGAGCCTTTGGTACTGCTGCAGCTGCAAGGAGGGATTCCACTTCTCTTCGATCGTGGTATCTGTAGCGACGATAGTGACTGCAGGATCGATCTTGGGATGTTTGGTCGGCAGGGGAGCGTAGGTGAGCAGAATGAGCAGTAAGAAAAGCAGCTGTTTTCGCCAGAGTGCAAGGGTGATCGCAAAGAGGATGATCGCAAAGTGCCATTTGTCGATCCCCAAAAAGCTTTCGACAAAGAGGAGCTCAGGCTTGTACCAGTCAAAGGAGAGCGGGTGGATGTAGCTCATACTTAAAAGACCAAGGCTTTTGAGTATGAGAGAGGGGAGAGGTGATAGGTAGTAGGTGTATTTTTGTAAAAGCTTTTCTGCTCTCTCTGAGAGTTTGGCGATGCTCCAAAAGAGTATGCCGTAGACAAGCCCGATAGAGAGCACCACAAAGGGTATCGCCCAGGGCATTTGATAGTGTAGAAAACTCAGCCCGATCCACCAAAACCAAAACTGACCGACAAAAAAACCTGTCCAGAACCATACAGGGACAGTAGCAGGCAGCAAAATATAAAAAAACGCCAATCCCAAGAGGGTGTGGATAAAAGGCTGGTCGATCCCCCGGTAGGAGAGATAGATGAAGAGCGATCCGGTCAATGCGGTCAAAAAGCCTCTTGTTATCTCTAAAGTGTTAAAATATTGGCTCATTTTACTCAAAAGGATTCCTCATGGAACAGTTTATACCGCTCATTATATTGTTCGCGATTTTTTATTTCCTGATCATCAGACCGCAGCAGAAAGCGCAAAAAGCACATGCACAGATGCTTGAAAGTCTCAAAAAAGGTGACAAGATCGTCACTACCGGCGGATTGATTGCCGAAGTGGTTAAACCTGAAGAAGATTTTATCAAAATCAAATTAAATGATGATACGATCGTCAAGCTCGATCGTGCCTATGTAGCAAAGAAGGTGGAGCTGGGTGAAAACGCTTAATTTCAGACTCATACTCTTTATCTTTGCGCTGATTTTCGGTGTGGTATTTTCCATACCGTCATTGACGCAGAGCCAGAGCGGAAAGAAGATCACCCTTGGGCTCGATCTTCAGGGCGGGCTGCATATGCTCCTGGGGATCAAGACCGATGTGGCGATCGAGTCACGCATCAAGTCAATGGCAGCTTCGATCAAATACCTCTTCGATGATGAAGATATCATCTTTGACAACCTGCGTATCGAGGATGGCAAACGGATCACGTTTGAACTGCTTGACAGTGATGATGTCCCCAAAGCAAAAGCACTCCTCAAAAAAGAGCTTGAGGGTATCAAGATCGAGCAGAACGGTTTGAAATTTACAGTTGAGATGACACCCCAAGAAGTTGCACGTACCAAGAAAAACGCTATTTCTCAGGCAGTAGATACGATCCGGACACGACTCGATGCCTTCGGGTTGGCTGAACCGACAGTTGCCAAACAGGGTGAAGACAAGATCCTTGTAGAGGTACCGGGTATCAAAACACAGGAGGATGAGCAGCGTATCAGGGAGCTGATTGCACGTGCGGCACACCTGCAGCTGATGGCGGTCGATGAAGATCGCAACAGCCGTGTAGAGACGATGAGTCCGCAGGAGGCACGCAGCTACGGAGATGTGATCCTGGAGGATGTCAACCACCCCAGAAAATATCTGCTTCATGGGATCCAGATACTTGACGGCTCGATGCTGACAGATGCCAAAGTGGGCTTTGACCAGAACAACCAGCCGGTGATCAACTTCACGCTCAACGGGCAGGGTGCGAAGATATTTGGAGACTTTACCGGCAAAAATGTCGGTAAACGTATGGCAGTAGTCCTTGATAACAAAGTCTACTCCGCACCGGTGATCAACGAGCGTATCGGAGGCGGTCGTGTACAGATCTCGGGCAACTTCAAGCTTGATGAAGCGCATGACCTTGCGATCGCATTGCGTTCAGGCGCACTACTCGCACCGGTCTATGTGATGGAGAAGCGTTCTGTTGGACCAAGCCTCGGAGCTGACAATATCAAAGCGAGCCTGATGGCACTGATCCTCGGTTTTGTACTGGTAGTAATCTTCATGGTGCTCTACTACGGTATGGCGGGACTGATTGCGGATATCGCTTTGGTTGGAAACTTGTTTTTGATTTTGGCGATCATGTCACTCTTCGGTGCGACACTGACACTGCCGGGTATGGCGGGTATCGTTCTGACGGTCGGTATGGCAGTTGATGCCAATGTCATAATCAACGAGCGTATCCGTGAGCTGCTGCATGAGGGCAAGTCGGTTGCCAAAGCGATCGAAGAGGGGTATGACAAAGCCTTTACTGCGATCCTGGATGCCAATGTGACGACACTGATCGCCGCAGTGGTACTCTGGGCGTATGGTACCGGACCGCTCAAAGGGTTTGCATTGACGATGGGGATCGGTATCCTCGCATCGATGCTGACCGCGATTGTAGGAACACACGGTATCTATCAATGGCTATTGCCAAAGATAGACAGAAAACGTCTGGGCTTCTGGTTCGGCATCAAAACAGAGGGGAAAAAATAATGGAAATATTCAAGTATGACAAACCAATCCCGTTTATGCGCTACGCCAAGCGTTTCGGTCTGCTCTCTATTGTTTTGGTACTCCTCTCTCTTGGTTTGATCTTTACCAAAGGGTTCAACTACGGGCTTGATTTTGCCGGGGGTACACTGGTACAGGTGCACTATGACAAAAAAGCGCCGATCGACGAGATCAGAAAGGCGATTGCCAAAGACAAAAATTATGAGAATGCAAGTGTTACCTATTTTGGCAACGACAATGAGATCATCATCCGTACCAAAAACAGCAGTAAGTCTCTGGGCAAAGATATGGGTGATACGATCCGTGAACTGATCAAAGATACAGGCAACTTCGAGATACGCCGGGTCGATATGGTTGGCGCGAAAGTCGGTTCGGAACTGCGAGAGAAGGGGATCATGTCGCTGGTACTCGCGATACTCGGTATCCTGATCTATGTCTCTTTCCGGTTTGAGTGGCGCTTTGCCGTCGCATCGGTACTCGCACTTGTACACGACGTAACCATCGCGATGGGTGCAGTCGTACTCTTCGGTATTGAGGTCAATCTCGATACCCTTGCGGCACTGCTGACGATTTTGGGATATTCTCTCAACGATACGATCATTGTCTTTGACCGTATCCGTGAGGGTATCCAGATAAGCAAGAAGTCTGACCTTGCCGAGATCATCGATGAGTCGGTCACTCAGACCCTCTCACGTACGACACTCACCTCGTTGACCACCTTCTTCGTGGTCTTGACACTCTTTGTCTTTGGCGGGGAGATCATTCGAGGATTCAGCTTTACACTGCTTGTGGGTGTGGTTGTCGGTACCTACTCCTCTATCTTTGTTGCCTCGCCTATCTTGATGTGGCTTGGCTTCTCTGTCAAAGAGTACCGTCTCAAACAGGCAGAGAAACTCAAAAGAGAGAAAGAGAAAGAGAAGATGCGCGCGCAGTATGAGAGTGGAACATTGTAAAATTAGAAATTAGAAATTAGAAATTAGAAAATTAAAAGTTAAAAAATAAAAAATGTGGTATGCTGTTTGTGATATGTTCCAAAAGGAGATAATGGTATGAATTGGGGTAAAGTTTTTTATATCTTTTTTACATTGATGTCACTGACTACATCAGCGGCGTTTTTGTATGAGAACTCAGTGGTGGCACTCTTTATTGCAGGGTCGGTCAATATGATATCGACACTGTTGAAGATCGGGGTGCGCAACATCCTCTCTGCCGAACTATTAGCAGGTTCATTGGTGGCGGATCTTCACCTCATCCCTGCCTTTTTTGCACTGCAGTTCTGGCACAATGACAAGATCGCGGTAGGACTTGT
>WFYB01000030.1 GCA_015490315.1 Sulfurovum sp.
AGGCTTCCTGTATCTGTGCTTGCATCTTAGGCACCAAATCCTTTCAGTTCACTCTCGACTTTTTCGAGTTTTGTCTGCGCCTCTTCAAGCGCCTTTTTGTTTTCGGCTATGACCTTTTCGGGTGCATTGGCAACGAATTTTTCATTACCCAGCATACCGCTTAGTTTGCCGATTTCTTTTTCGAGTTTCTCTTTCTGCTTGCTGAGTTTGCCGATGATGGCACTCATGTCGATGTCATCGGTGGAGATCATACTCTCAAGCGAGTCGGAGACATCGGTCACACAATTTGGCAGCTTCTCTTCGACAAATGCTACTTCGTCCACTTTCGCCAGTTTTTCTATAAATGGCTTCAATAGCGCGGCATCTACCGGTTTGTTGAACTTCACTGCCGCCTTTTCGATACGCTGGTTGCCCTTTTCAATGAGTGTTTTGCAGCGTCGTAGCGAGACGATCGCTTCGATCGCAAGGTTGAACTGCTCTGCGATCGCTTCGTCTATCTCTGTGCTTTTAGGGTAGGGCATCACCATAATAGATCTGCCCTCCTCAAGTTCTCTGCCTGAGAGTCTCTGGTGGAGGTTTTCCGTGATGAACGGCATAAAAGGGTGCAGGAGTTTGAGCGACTCTTTGAAGATGCTTCCAAGCTCACCGACACTCTCTTTGCTCGCTTTGCTTAGCTCGATCCCCCAGTCGCAGAACTCTCCCCACATAAAGCGGTAGAGGGTCGTCGCCGCATCGTTGAAGCGATACTGGTCGAGATAGTCTCTGGTCTCTTTGACCGCCAGATTGAAGCGCGAAAGCATATAGCGTCCAAGCGGAGTAGTGATCTTCTCCCGGTCGAGATCGTCGAATGACTCCTGGTTCATCTGCAGGTAATTGGCGGCGTTGAAGAGCTTGTTGGTGAAGTTGCGGCTCTGCTCGAGCTTCTCTTCGCTGAGCTTGATATCGCGCCCCTGTACGGCAAGTACTGCCAGGGTAAAGCGGAGCGCATCGGTCGAATACTTCTCGATCATTACAAGCGGATCGATCACGTTGCCTTTGGATTTGCTCATCTTCTCGCCTTTCTCATCCTTGACGAGGGCATGCAGATAGATATCCTTGAATGGGAGCTCTCCCATGAGCTTGTCTCCCATCATCAGCATACGCGCGACCCAGAAAAAGAGGATATCAAACCCGGTGATCAGCAGAGAGTTGGGATAGAAGGTCTTAAGATCCTCTTCAAACCACTTCTCATTTTTGAAGGCTTCACCGTTGCCCCATCCGAGAGTAGAGAAGGGCCAGAGACCGGAGCTGAACCATGTGTCAAGCACATCGGGGTCTTGATGGATCTTTGACGATCCGCACTTTTCACAAGTAGTCGGAGTCTCACCCTCGAAGGCAAACTCGGCACCACACTCATCACAGTACATCACCGGGATCTGGTGTCCCCACCAGAGCTGACGTGAGATACACCAGTCGCGCAGGTCATTCATCCATGCGTTGTAGGAGTTGATCCAGTGCGGCGGGAAAAACTTCGCTTCACCCGCATTGACCTTCTCGATAGAGGAGGCAGCAAACTCTTTCTTGACGAACCACTGCTTGGAGATGTAGGGCTCCACGACATTTTTACACCGGTAGCAGTGACCGACCTGATGCGGATGATCTTCAATCTTCTCGATAAAGCCTTCGCTATCGAGTTTGGCGACGATCTTCTCGCGTGCCTCGAGACGCTCTTGCCCTGCAAATTCACCGCAGTATTCATTGAGGATACCCTTCTCATCGAAGATGGTGATGAATTCAAGGTTGTGACGCTTGCCGACTTCGTAGTCATTGGGGTCGTGAGCAGGTGTCACCTTGACAAATCCTGTACCAAACTCCATATCGACATGCGCATCAGCGATGATCTCCACTTCACGGTCAATGAGGGGCAGTTTGACCTTCTTGCCAATGAGATGGGCATAACGGTCATCTTCAGGATTGACCATCACGGCAGTATCTCCAAAGTAGGTCTCCGGGCGGGTCGTCGCGACGACGATCTCTCCTGAACCGTCACTGAGCGGATAGCGGATATGGTAGAGCTTGCCCATGTGGTCTTCATGTTCTACTTCGATATCGGAGAGGGCACCGTCGTGGGTACACCAGTTGATCATGTAGTTGTCCCGGACGATATAGCCCTCTTCATACATCTTTTTGAATGCTTTTTTGACAGCGTTGGCAAGTCCTTCATCCATCGTGAAGCGCTCTCGGCTCCAGGCAGGGGAGACTCCGAGTTTGCGCAGCTGATTGGTGATAGCATTGCCCGAATCACTCTTCTGCTGCCATGCACGCTCAAGGAAGGCTTCGCGCCCTATGGCTTCTTTGGTCGTCCCCTCTGCCAAAAGCTGCTTTTCGACGACATTTTGTGTCGCGATACCGGCATGGTCGGTTCCCGGCTGCCAGAGTGTTTTGTAGCCGTCCATTCGCTTGTAGCGCACCATGATGTCCTGCAGGGTAAAGGTAAGCCCGTGTCCGATATGCAGATGGCCGGTGACATTGGGAGGAGGCATCATGATGGAGAAGTTTTTCCCTTCCTCTTGTATCTCACGGTTGCCTTCGACTTCAAAATAACCACGTTCTTCCCACAGTTTGTAGTATTTTTCTTCGATCTCTTTGGGGTTGTATACGTTCTTTTTTGTTTCGCTCACAAACGATCCTTCATTTTATTACCTGGCTTATGCTTATATTGCCGCGATTATAGCGAAATGGTGCTTTATATGATTTAACAATACGGTAAACATGTTTTTTTCAGAGCAGAATAAAAGTCTTGATATGACTGTAAAAGACGTAATTTATCAAGTGGTATTTTATTAGCAAGTGTAGTATAAAGCTCTGTAATATCCGCTTTTCTTCTATGCTTTGCTTTTGACTGTACTGCAATTCTCATAGCAGATATTATGATATTTTTAGGATCACTGTATTGTTCAGGTTTCTTTGTAAAACCTAAATCAGCATTAGAAATATGTATAGCATCTATTTCCTCTTTTAGCAGTTCTAAATCAGACAACATCCATGCTTCTGTCATATATACTGGAATCAAAGGAACGAGGTTAGTACATATCTTTGTAGAATCTGGTTTTGCATGATTCTTTACATATTCAAGTGCAGGGTCAATTTTATGTTGCATAGTATTGTTCGCAGTATTAGCATCAGCATCACAATGTAATATAAGACATTTAAGCCCTGAATCATATGCAGTTATAGCGGCTTTTAGTACATCTTTCTTATAGGACGTACCAGTTGTTTTAGGGATCTCAACTATTGAATAGATTTCAATATCACCATCATAATCCAATACGATATCTTTAATTGTCCTTTCAATTAAAGGTTTATAAAACTTATGATCTGTTGTTCCTTCAGCATGAAGCCCAATTGTTAATATTTCACTCATTATCAATCTTTCGAATTATAAATATTCATCTATGTCAAAACCCTGTAGATATCGTCTTACTTCTGTCAGAGTTAATTTTTTTTCTTCAGGTGTAGTATTGTAAAGTTTTAAATCTTTTTGTTGATTTGTTATGACTGGCAACATTTTTGTTATATGCATAAAATAATTCTTATTGTTATATGAAACTTTTTTGGAGATAAGCCTACTAAACCAAATTGAGTTTTTAGTTTTATTGTTAAGTTTCAAAACATTACTAATTAATGTAGGAGAATGTGTATTTACGAGTACTTGTCGCAAAGGAATGTTGGGATTATTAAAGTCAACACTTAAATCATTCAGGAGATCAACCATTGCATTTATTCTGCCCGGATGAACACCATTCTCCGGTTCTTCAAAACACAAAAGACTATTGAACTCATCATCATATAGTAAGACACACAAAACCAATAACCTAAGTGTACCTTCTGAAAGTACTCTTGATGTAAACTCAGTACCTTCTTCACTTTTTACTTTAATAATATATTGCTTATTTTGTTTATCGTCTAAAACATCTAGTTCAACAATATTGGGCAACATATCGTTTAATCGCCTAGAAATACTTTTGATATCAAAAGGGAAATCTTGTTTTATTCTAAATAAGGTAGATGCTAAGTTTTCACCTTCTGAGCCCAAAGCTGTTTCAGAAAGATATTTGCTAGGTTGTCTTAAAACCTCAGGATTGAGTTGTAAAAATTTCCAATTTGCGATTTCTTCCTTTGCTGCAAATGCATGAGGAAAATCAACAGAATTTATACTGCTCAAAATTGTTTGTGCAACTGCATTACCAGGGGTACTTTTTCCTCCTGCCTTGCTATCTTGAGGTATATGAAATGATATTTTGCCATTCTTTTTGATAGTTTGGATATAAGGCTTTGCACGCCTACCAGACGAAACTTTAGGTCTCCAGTGATAGCGAACTGTTTTATCTGAAATAAACTTTTTTATCCAAATGTCATCAGCATGTTTAATTGTTTTTAATTCTTCATGTGTAACGAAAAGTTCATCTATTCCGAGTTTGTTTTCTCTTCTTTCTATAACGAGTTCATATCGTAGCCTTGTGTATTTTAGTTCAGCTTCCTCGCCCCAATTATCCTTAATGTGTTTATTTATGAGCATTTCTACATTGATACTGATTTTTTTGGCATAGTGGTCAGCATCATATTGTGTAAATAGCTCTATTGGCTCTCCTCTTTCATTGGAAAATGCTGTTCTTAAATCTGTTTGAGTCAGTTTTTGAAGTAAATGCAGGGCATCAAAAAGGTTACTTTTCCCTGATGCATTAGTACCTGCTATCACGGTAAATGGAGTAAATTCCATTTGGAAGTCATGAAAAGATTTAAAACCATTAATTTCTATTTTTGTAATCATCTAAAATTTACCTTGGCTGTAAATACTGTAGAGTATTATAGCGTATCAATTAATTTTTTCTCTGCTTTTTATTTATAGAGGTTTTCAACACAATAAACCCTATAAGACCTGACAGGAATGAGCCGAGCAAGATCGCTAGCTTGTCGGCATAGTGGAAAAGCTTGGTATCCCCATAGGCAAGGGTATCGACAAAGAGACTCATCGTAAAGCCGATACCTGTAAGTATCGAGACACCGTAGAGCATCTTGAAGTTGGCATCTTTGGGCATGGAGGCGATACCCGTTTTGATCGCCAGCCATGAAAAGCCGAAAACGCCGAGCTGCTTGCCGATGAAAAGCCCCAGCATGATCCCCATCGGTACAGAGCCTGCCATCTCAGTGAGGGAGATGTTTCTCAGATCAACACCTGCATTGACAAAAGCAAAAAGGGGCAAAATGAAAAAAGCCACCCAGTAGTGCAGTCCGTGCTCCATTTCATGCGCCATAGAGAAACTGTTGCCATTGGCGTCTTTGGAGTGCATCGGGATGAGAAATGCCAGTGCCACACCTGCGAGGGTAGCATGCACACCCGATTTGAGCACCGAGACCCAGAGGATGATGCCGACGATGATATAGGCTGCCTTTTTGGCGACACCCAGGCGGTTCATCACAAAGAGCAGTACCAAAGCCCCAGCCGCGATACTCATGGATATGACGGAGAGTTCACTGGTATAGAAGAGTGCGATGATCACGATAGCACCGAGATCGTCGATGATCGCCAGCGTCATCAGAAAGATCTTCAAAGAGACCGGTACCCTGCTGCCAAGCAGAGAGAGGATCCCCAGGGCAAATGCGATGTCCGTTGCCGTAGGGATCGCCCAGCCTTTGAGCGCAAAGTCATCATGCATATTGAATGCGATGAAGATAAGCGCAGGTACGAGCATCCCGCCGAGTGCGGCGATACCCGGCAGTGTGACCTGTGAGAGTGAGGAGAGATGACCCTCAAGTACTTCACGTTTGACCTCAAGCCCGATGAGGAAAAAGAAGATCGCCATCAGTCCGTCATTGACCCACAGAAGCAGGGGCTTGGCGATATGCAATGCACCAAAGCGGATCTCGACTGGGGTATGCAAAAAACGTGTGTAGAAGTCTGAGAGCGGCGAGTTCTGCATCATGAGCGCCAGCAGTGTCACAGCGATGAGTACAATACCTGCAGTGGAGTCCTTCTTGAGATAGTCTTTGATGGAGTGTGTCACGGTATTTCCTCTAATGATTTCGCTTATTATAGCCGATCCTCCTGATGATTGACAAATGCAGGGGAATGGACTACAATAAAAGCAAAAAGGAGTGAACCATGAAGAAGAAAATAGAAGAGGCAGAGGAGCACATACGCAACGCCAAAGATATGACAGAGGAAGAGAAATCCGCCATACTCGAGAAGATAGAGGAGTGGAAAAAAGAGGATGCCGCTATCGGTGATCTGATGACACATCTGCAGGATTGGTGGATCAAAGTCGAGCCGATCTTCGCGGAACTGGGGCTTGTCTGAGCGATGCAGCTACTGACACGACTGCCCCACGAAAAGCAGTGGTCACCTACCAGCAAACAAGAAGCACTCCGCCTCATTGCCGAAGAGATGCCCGATACCGATCCTGAGGGGACACTCACCTATATCCTCTCCCAGATAGCCAAAGGCAAATCTGTCACACTTGGAGAGTGCCGCTTCAAATCTGCGAAGCAAAAAAAATCATAATCTATAGAGACTCAGGTCATTGGCAAACTTGAGCTTGCCTCTGTAAAATTTGCGTATCTCTTTTCGGGTTTCATGTTCTCTAACGAGGGTACGCAGCATACGGTGGGAGAGCACCAGTAGTTTGACCCCTGTCTGCCGTGCGATACGACCGATAGTGTCTGGTGTCATGTGCAGTGCGGCAGCCACACCCTGTGCACCCTTGGGGACGGCATTGTGGGCGATGAGGATATCGCTCCCTTTTGCCAGTCTCTCCAGTGTATGATACGCACCGTTCATATCCCCGGAAAATGTGATACTTTTCCCCTCGACATTGACTCTGTACGCAAGAGCCGGGATCGGTCCGTGATGGACAGAGACCGCATCGACCGTGATGCCCCTGTCCTCATAGATACGCCTGATCTTGCGACTTGCCGGCACTGTGTGTGGTATGAGCCGGTAGGAGGCACTGCCGTCAAGAAAGTCACCCATATACTGCCATGCACCTTGTTGGCTATCGAAGAGTCTTTTCGCAAATACCGCAGTACTTGGCATCAGATGATTCTGATTTGGTCCGTAAAGCGGCAGATCACGCCTGCGTCTGACAAAAAAGCTTGATTTGATTAGTGCAGGGAGGTCGGCGGTATGGTCGATATGCAGATGAGTCAGCAAAATCAGGTCGAGATCCCCGATCCTCGCTCCTGCTTCTTCAAAGCGCAGCGCCGCTCCACCGCCGAAATCGACCAGCACACGAGCCTTGCCGTCCACCCATATGATATAGGCGCTTGAGGCACGTTTGTCACCGCTTTCAGGACCTCCTGAACCAAGTACCTGTATTGTCACACCGCCAAAGAGCATCGACCCAAAGAGTATCATACCTATTAGGATCTTTCTTGTATGTTTAAAATTCATATTGCTTCCTGTTACACAAAGTTTACATAGAGCAGAGTGTACTATTGCAGTATGTATTGCGTGTGTAATTACACAGGGCACCATACAAAAGGAGGAAGTGCTGAAAGATTTTATGGGTGAGCTGCGTGTATTCTTCTCTTATCCGAGAAACCTGATTTTGCTGGCGGTACGTATCGTCGTGGCATACGGATTTGCCGTGCCGGCAATGGTCAAGATCAATGATCTCTTGGGTACGGCAAAGTGGTTTGAGAGTATCCATATCCCCTTTCCTCATCTTGCCGCCTATCTGGTCTCTACGATCGAGAGCATCGGACTTGTGCTGCTGGTGCTGGGACTTTTGACACGCTTCGTTTCTCTGCTGCTTGCCTGTGTCATGGCGGGGGCGATCTTTTTTGTGCACTGGCAGCATGGCTTCAGTGTCGCCAATAACGGTTTTGAGATCCCTCTGTATTATCTGATATTTCTTCTGATCCTCGCCACACATGGTGGAGGGAAATACAGCTTGGA
>WFYB01000031.1 GCA_015490315.1 Sulfurovum sp.
CTTTGGTCGTTCCCTCTGCTAACAGTTGCTTCTCAACGACATTTTGCGTCGCGATACCCGCATGGTCGGTACCGGGTTGCCAGAGTGTCTTGTAGCCATCCATACGTTTGTAACGGACAATGATATCCTGCAGCGTAAAGGTAAGCCCGTGTCCGATGTGTAGATGTCCAGTGACATTTGGGGGTGGCATCATGATACAGAAGGTTTTGTCCGCTTCTTGTATCTGTTCATTGCCCTCTATCTCAAAATAGCCGCGTTCTTCCCACAGTTTGTAGTATTTCTCTTCGATCTCTTTGGGGTTGTATACGTTCTTTTTTGTTTCGCTCACAAACGATCCTTCATTATTACCGCACTGCCTAAGTATCTCCAGCTTTGATGCAGCAATTTCGTTCATAATCAAGGCAGATTTTTGCAGGACTCGCCAAAGCGAATTCAAGAAAATCTAACGCCGAGTATGGGCGAAAGTGCTGTACCCTTCGGGGAGAACGATACGAGACAACCTGCACGCAAAAAAATTTTCGAATTACCTGCGGGTAGTCCTTCAGATTTGTTTGCGCACATTTTGCCTCGTCTCGTTCTCTCAAAGTTGGAGATACTTAGGCAGCGCGGTAATGTATTGCCGCGATTATACCCAAATGGTGCTTTTTCTTTTATGGGTTTGGTTGAGAGGCATTTCGTAAGCTGCGTTTGAGTACGAGATACCCGACTACTCCTGACAGGAATGAGCCGAGCAAGATCGCCAGTTTATCGGCATAGTGGAAAAGCTTGGTGTCTCCATAGGCGAGGGTGTCGACAAAGAGACTCATCGTAAAGCCAATTCCTGTAAGTATCGAAACACCGTAGAGCATCTTCCAGTTACTCTCTTTGGGCATAGAGGCGATACCTGTTTTGATTGCCAGCCAAGAAAAGCCAAATACCCCCAGTTGTTTGCCGACAAAAAGTCCCAGCATAACCCCAAGCGGTACAGAACCAGTCATTTCAGAGATAGAGATATTTCTCAAATCAACACCGGCATTGACAAATGCAAAAAGCGGCAGAATAAAAAATGCTACCCAGTAGTGCAGTCCCTGCTCCATCTCATGTGCCATAGAGAAGCTTTTGCCATTGGCATCTTTGGAGTGTGTCGGAATGAGAAATGCCAGTGCTACACCTGCGAGAGTAGCATGTACACCTGACTTGAGTACCGAGACCCAGAGGATGATCCCGACGATGATGTAGGCAGCTTTTTTGGCAACTTTAAAGCGGTTCATCACAAAGAGCAGTACCAAAGCAACTCCAGCGATACTCATAGAGACAATGGAGAGATCACTGGTATAAAAGAGTGCGATAATGACTATGGCACCAAGGTCATCGATAATTGCCAGTGCCATTAAAAAAATCTTCAAAGAGACTGGAACCCTGCTGCCAAGCAGTGAGAGAATCCCCAATGCAAAAGCGATGTCCGTTGCTGTTGGGATTGCCCAGCCTTTGAGTGTAAAAGGATCATGATAGTTAAAGGCGATGAAGATAAGGGCAGGTACGAGCATCCCGCCAAGCGCAGCGATACCCGGCAGTGTAACCTGTGAGAGTGAGGAGAGATGCCCCTCGAGTACTTCACGTTTAACCTCAAGTCCAATCAGAAAAAAGAAGATCGCCATCAGTCCGTCATTGACCCATAGCAGCAGCGGCTTGGCGATATGCAGCGCTCCAAAGCGGATCTCTACAGGGGTATGCAAAAAGCTTGTATAGTAGTCTGAGAGCAGTGAATTTTGCATGAAGAGTGCCAGCAGCGTCACAGTAATAAGCACAATACCGGCAGTGGAGTCTTTCTTGAAATAGTCTTTGATTGAGTCTCTCACGGTATATCCTCTGATATTTTCGCTTATTATATCCAATTACTCTCCATCATTGACAAAGATAAGTGAATGGGGTATCATCTGAAAAAAACACAAAGGGAGTTAGCATCATGAAAAAAAAGATAGAAGAGGCACAGGAATATATACGCAAATCCAAGGATATTTCCGAAGAGGAGAAGTCTGCCATACTCGAAAAGATCGAAGAGTGGAAAAAAGAAGATGCTGCTATTGGTGATCTGATGACACATCTAAGAAGCTGGTGGGTCAAAGTCGAGCCAATTTTTGCGGAACTTGGACTTGTATAGCGATGCAGATACTCACACGTCTGCCCCATGAAAAGCAGTGGTCACCTACGACTGAGCAAGAAGCTCTGCGCCTCATTGCTAGAGAGATGCCTGATACCGATCCGGAGGGAACACTTGCTTATATTCTCTCTCAGATTGCCAAGGGCAAATCTGTCACACTTGGAGAGTGCCGCTTCAAAGCTGCAAAGAGAGAAGAGACTTCATAATCTATAACGACTCAGGTCATTGGCGAACTTGAGCTTGCCTTTGTAATATTTGCGTATCTCTTTTTGGGTTTCATGCTCTCTGCCGAGTGTGCGCAGCATACGGTGGGAGAGTACCAGCAGTTTGACCCCTGCCTGCCGTGCGATACGACCGATGGTATCAGGCGTCATGTGCAGTGAGGCAGCCACACCCTGTGCACCCTTGGGGACGGCATTGTGGGCGATGAGGATATCGCTCCCTTTTGCCAGTCTCTCCAGCGTATGATACGCACCGTTCATATCGCCGGAAAATGTGATACTTTTCCCCTCGACATTGACCCTGTACGCAAGAGCCGGGATCGGCCCGTGATGGACGGAGACCGCATCGACCGTGATGCCCCTGTTCGCATAGATACGCCTGATCTTGTGGCTTGCCGGCACTGTGTGTGGTATGAGCCGGTAGGAGGCACTGCCGTCAAGGAAGTCACCCATATACTGCCATGCACCTTGTTGGCTATCGAAGAGTCTTTTCGCAAATACCGCGGTACTTGGCATCAGATGATTCTGACTTGGCCCGTAAAGCGGCAGATCACGTCTGCGTCTGACAAAAAAGCTTGATTTGATCAGTGCAGGGAGGTCGGCGGTATGGTCGATATGCAGATGGGTCAGCAAGATCAGGTCGAGATCCCCGATCCTCGCTCCCGCTTCTTCAAAGCGCAGCGCAGCTCCGCCGCCGAAATCGACCAGCACACGCGCCTTACCGTCCACCCATACGATATAGGCGCTTGAGGCACGTTTGTCACCGCTTTCAGGACCTCCTGAACCGAGTACCTGTACTGTCACACCGCCAAAGAGCATCGACCCAAAGAGTATCATACCTATTAGGATCTTTCTTGTATGTTTAACATTCATATTGCTTCCTGTTACACAAAGTTTACATAGAGCAGAGTGTACTATTGCAGTATGTATTGCGTGTGTAATTACACAGGGCACCATACAAAAGGAGGAAGTGTTGAAAGATTTTATGGGCGAGCTGCGTGTACTCTTCTCTTATCCGAGAAATCTGATTTTGCTGGCGGTACGTATCGTCGTGGCATACGGATTTGCAGTGCCGGCAATGGTCAAGATCAATGATCTCTTGGGTACGGCAAAGTGGTTTGCAAGTATCCATATCCCTTTTCCTCACCTTGCCGCCTATCTGGTCTCCACGATCGAGAGCATCGGGCTTGTACTGCTGGTGTTGGGACTTTTGACACGCTTTGTATCTTTGCTGCTTGCCTGTGTCATGGCGGGGGCGATCTTTTTTGTGCACTGGCAGCATGGCTTCAGTGTCGCCAATAACGGTTTTGAGATCCCTCTGTATTATCTGATATTTCTTCTGATCCTCGCCACACATGGTGGAGGGAAATACAGCTTGGA
>WFYB01000032.1 GCA_015490315.1 Sulfurovum sp.
CTATATCGCCCTGAGCCAACGCATCCTTCGCATCGGCTATGAGCAGATTCGCCTGCTTTTGGGCACCATCATCCCGGCTGATGGTCGTGATCTGGCTATAGAGCTGATGCAGGGTTTTGGGCAGTTGCTGTGCGGCACTATGCTCCGGATAGACGGCGACTGCGTAGTAGCCGATACCACCTGCACCCAGAAGTCCCAGCGAAAGCAGCAGAGGTTTGAGCCATCTACCCCTGCCCACATAGAGCTCCGCGAGCCACCGCTTCAATCCGGGCTTTGCCGGATGAAACGTGAAGCGCTCCTCCTCCAGTGCCTTGACACCCTCCTCGAGTATCTCATCCGTCACCTCTATGCCCTGCTCGGCATAGATCTCTTTGAGCTTTTCGATAAAACGCTTGCGGCGCTCTTCGCTGCCAAGCTCCTTTTGGACGATGCCCTCTTTATGACGCAATGCATCGACGGCATCCATCGCCACCATCAGCTCATCGAGCGGTATTCTCTCCTCTTTCATAGACAATTAGACCTTGTGCGGCAGTGCAAGTGATTCACCGCGGTTGATGATCTTGGTCAAGCGCTGCTTGCCCTCCTCGACTGCTTCTCTTATCTCTTCACTGTTTTTGGTGGAGAGTTTGCGCATCTCGTCGATCATCTCTGTAGTGCGCTCTTGGAAATGGACAACTGAGTCGACCAGCTTTTTGACCGCATTGGCACGGATAGTAGGTCCATAGCCGGCTTTGACAGCGGCATCCTGTACTTTGCCGCCAATATCCGCGAGATCCTCAAGACTTTTGGAGACACCCTCTTTCATCGCTTCGAGTGTCTGTGTACTCTCATGCAGCCCAAAGAGCCCCGTGAAGGAAGCACTCAATGCGGTCAAGACCGTCTCATTGGTACCAAAGAAGGTCACCGCCTGCTGATAGACACGTTTTTTGATAGAGGTAGTCTGCATGAGACGTGCCATGATCACTTCGGAAGTGTTGTAGTTGATGCTAAGATTGTCGGAGAGGTCTTTGGCGATCTGGTAGCGCTCTTCGGCATCTTGGAGTTCTCGCAGGCGCTCGTCACGGGCGAGCTCAAGTTTCGCACGCGCACTCAGGTCATTCCCCTCGAAGTTCTCGATCGCTTCGCTTGCCTGTGCCAGTTTGCCTTTGGCGGTGTTGAGCTGGGCTTCTGCCTGCTTGAGAATATCAAGAGAGAGGATCTCCGCCTCTTTGATCGCCCCTCTGAAGTCCTGATAGGCATTGAGGATGCGTGCCTCTCTTTCTATCTGATCTTTAGAGTCCGCCGCTACTTCAAGATAGGTCTTTTTTATCTCCTCAAAACGGGTGGCGATATCTCCTCTGGTTACCTTCATCCAGACATTACCGATGCGCTCAAAGGTATCGATCTTGCCATCTTCTACCTGCTCTACCATACGCTTGGCATCATCACGGATAGAGTTAAAAGCATCGGTGATCTCTTTGTATCGTTCACCGATATTCATCTGCGAAACTTCATTGCGCACCACATCGTTGAAGGTCGAAGCCTGCGAAAGTGTACGTGCGATCGCCACAGCTTTGGCTTCATCTATATCGGCGATCTTCTCGATGAGTGCCACCACCGGTGCCTCCTGTGTCGTCTCAGGCACAAGCCCCAGGTCACGTATCTGTGTCATCGCTCTGTCGAGATAGTTTGTGATTTGGTTTTGCATCTTTTTCCCCTTTATGATAAGTATATCTATAAGTTAAATTATAGAATGTATAACTTAAAAGAAAAGTCTATTTCAAAAGATATGGAATCGGTCTTTCTAAGATGCAAACATATCTTCTTCCCATTTTTGAGGATTGTTTTTTATATAAGTTGACAACCGTATATAATCACACTCATCACGTACTATATGTTTTCGCTGCCATAATCGTTTGTCAAATGGTGAAACCATTCCTTTTTTTACCATTTTAATGTAATGATTGGTTGTTTTAGATTTAAAAGCCCCAATGATGTCACCAATCGTAAGGGCACCCTTTATGGGTGCCCTTGATGTTGTTTTTATTTTTTTACTATTTATCTTGTGGGTACCCACAAGATCTATGTTGAGGGTACCCACAAGGGGCACCCCTACGGTGTTGTTGCAAATTTCAATGATCCCGTGAATATGATTTGGCATAATAACAAATGCATGCAATTTGATATTTTCAAAATCAAGCGTAATTTCATTCCATAATGTATCGATCATCCTTCCAGCGTCATTCAAAATCATTGTACTCTCTATAATCTCACCAAAAAAATGCTCTCTATTCTGCGTCACGATGGTAATGAAATAATATCCTTCTTGGGAATAATCATAATGTTTCAAACGTAATGAACGACGATTGAAAGTTATTTTACACGCCTCTATCACAACAACCCTTCATCCGAAAAAGAGTAATACCCCTCCTTCGTCAAGATCACATGATCGAGCAGCTCGATGCCAACAAGCTTGGCGACCTCTCCCAGGCGGCGGGTAATCTGGATGTCTGCCTGACTCGGCTCGAGGGTGCCGCTGGGGTGGTTGTGGGCGATGATGATCCCTGCAGCCCGGTCGACGATGGCATCGGCAAAGACCTCTCTGGGGTGGACAAGGGACTGATTGAGCGTGCCTATGAATACGGTGCGTGTCTCGATGATGTGTGAAGCACCGTCAAGGGTGATGGTCAGGAAATACTCCTGAGCACGGTCGGCAAAGGCTTTGAGTTCCCGATAGACCTCTGCAGCATCGGTTATGCGCCGGTTGGAGCGGATGAGATAGCGTTTGCCAAGCTCTATGGCAGCGAGTATCTGAGAGGCTTTTGCATTGCCAAGCCCGTGAATGCTGCAGAGGGAATCAAGCGTGAGGTGCTCCAGACCTTTATCCAACAGTGTAGTGATCTCCCTGGCAAGCTTACGGACATCTTTGCCCTGTACCCCGCGCCCAAGCAGCAGTGCCATCAGCTCTTCATTCTTCAGTGCCTGCGTACCTTTGGCAGCAAGCTTCTCTCTGGGTTTGTCATGGTTGTGCAGTTGGTGGATCGGTTTCATAGGGGTATTGTAAAATAGAAACTATGCAGAGGCAGAAAAATATGTCAAATTGAAATATTATTTAATCAAACAGCTCCCAAAACTCACTGTACGACTCGGCAAACTGTGCCAATCGCAGCCGTGCAGTCACATAGATCACTTCACTTTTGCAGAGGAAGAAGAAGACCCTGGGGCTGTAGGGTTTGTGTTTGACCGCAAGGACATGGCGGTACTCTCTGCGCAAGTCATCCAATAGCGAACCGATCTGTCCATCATGGGAGAAACAGCGTCCCAGATGCTGATAGACGATACAGATCTCCAGATGCGGTAGTCTGTAAAAGTAGCTGATCTCATCGGCAAAGATATATTTGTGTGGATAGACCTTTTGGGCATAGTGCTCTTTGAGTGTCAGATGCTCGAAGCGCTTCTCTTGGCGGTTGCAGCGCAGTGCCATTCCGTTGTCAGGTGCTACTGCGACGATGGGGCTGTGCATCGCAAAGCTGAGTGCGCCGTTGAGCCAGAGGTAGCGGTCTTCGAGTGCTCGGGGTACTTCGTGGTAGTAGAACTTGGCGTTGGGCAGCAGCTTGAGCTTTTCCAGCTCTGTCACCTCACGTTTTTGGCGCATGAGCAGATCCATCATGGAGTGTTCAAGATACTCGTCGCTGCCCATCATCCGCTCGAAGTAGTCGATATGCCTGCCGTCATTGTTGTTCTCCCCTTCACCGGGGTGCATGAACCATATCTGTGCCAGCGCTTTGCCCTCAAGCGGACTTTGCGGGTCTGCGAAGAGGTATCTAAAAAGCTGAAACTTCCCAAAATCACCCACATCGCCCACATACCTGTCCTGCATCTATACTCCTAATCGGTGATCAAATGCCAGGTGCGTTTGGTATCTGTCTTGAGTCCGTGCCAGGTTGCACAGCCATTCAGCAGTAGTACTGCGGCAATCGCAAAAAGGCTCAAGTGTAAGATTTTTCTTCTCATGGTATCACTCCTTTCTACTTGGGATCATAGCACTGAATCGAAATATTTCGAGACAGTTTCGACATTGTAGAATGCCTCTATTACCCAACTGTTACTCCGCTGCTGTCTCAGAAACTTCTTCATCCTGTGGTGCTTTTGGCGGTTTCATCTCGGCTCTGGCAATGATCTCGACATAAACCTCCTCTGCACCGCTCTGCTTGATGCCCTCTATCGCTTTGATCAGCTCTTCAAAGGGTACTGTCTGGGCGTTCTGGGCTGACTCCCCTGCTTTGCAGTCAAAATCCCAGTACATTCGATTACTGTCGGGCAGTTCTTTTTTCTTCTCTCTTTTGACATATTTTCGGATCTCATGCTTGACCGCTTCGAGTACACGGTCGGGATGTTTTTTCTCATCCGTGAGTTTAAATACTTTTTTCATCTATCTTCTCCTTTCCTCTATCGTCTTCTGCGACGTGCAGGTTTATCTGCTTTGGGTTTATCCATCTTTTCGAGCTTTTCGAGTATCTTCGAACCGACCTCTGCAGCAAGTTCCTCTTTGCTCTTTTGACGGCGTCGACGCCCCTGCTTGGGACTTGTGTCGGATCTGGACTCTTTGGGGGCAGGCTTCTTGGCAGAGCCGGTTGATGCCGTTGCTGCAGGCGCATCACTC
>WFYB01000033.1 GCA_015490315.1 Sulfurovum sp.
CGGTACTTGACCGTATGGGCAAAGCAAGCTTCAAAAAACTCAAGGCAAAAGTACGCGAGAAGCTCTTTGCCATCGCATCACAGATCATCAACCTCTCTGCCCAGCGCCACCTCAAGAAAGGGATTGTGTTATGGAGTAGTGAGCAGGGAGCAGGGAGCAGTGAGGAGAGAGAGCTTGCAGCCAAGATTTCGGCAGAGCATCAGCTATTCCTCTCCAAGGCGGGCTTTGTGCATACGGAAGATCAGGAGCGTGCTATCTTTGAGATGCTTGCCGATATGCAAAGCGGTCGCATGATGGACAGGCTGCTCAGTGCCGATGTGGGATTTGGGAAGACCGAAGTGGCGATGAACGGCATGTTTGTCGCGGTCAAAAACGGATATCAGGCGATGATGATCGCACCTACAACCCTGCTAAGCGCACAGCACTACAAGAGCCTCAAAGAGCGCTTCTATGACTGGGGGATCAAGGTGGCAAAGCTGGATCGTTTCTCCACCCCCAAGCAGAAGCGTGAGGTGCTTGCAGGACTGGCAGACGGAAGTATCGATGTGGTGGTAGGTACCCACGCACTGCTCAAAGCGAAGTTCAAAAAGCTCGCACTCGTGGTCATCGATGAGGAGCACAAGTTCGGTGTCAAACAGAAAGAGGCACTCAAAGAGATAAGTATAGATACCCATCTGCTCAGTATGTCGGCAACCCCGATCCCCCGTTCACTCAATATGGCACTCAGTGAAGTCAAGAGCTTCTCAGAGATACTCACACCGCCTACAGAGCGTCAGGGTGTGCGCACCTTTGTCAAGAGTTATGATAAAAAAGTGGTCAAGGAGGCGATCCTGCGCGAGCTTAGACGTGGCGGTCAGATCTTTTATGTCTTCAATTCCATTGCAGGGATCGAGGAGAAGAAAAAGGAACTGCTTGAGATCCTGCCCAAGCTTCGCATCGCGGTACTGCACTCACAGATCTCCGCCAAAGAGACCGAAGATGAGATGCTCAAGTTTGAAGACGGCGAATATGATGTGCTGCTCTCTACTTCGATTGTGGAGTCCGGTATCCATATGCCTCATGCCAATACGATGATCGTCGACGGTGCGGACAAATTTGGTATTGCCGACCTGCATCAGCTGCGTGGACGTGTGGGCCGCGGCGGCAAGGAGGGGTACTGTTACTTTATGGTCACGGACAAGGATCGCTTGAGCGACAATGCGAGACGCAGACTGCTGGCACTCGAGTCGCACTCCGATCTGGGTAGTGGTGCGGTGCTGGCATTTCATGACCTTGAGATCCGAGGTGGCGGCAATATCATCGGTGAGGCACAGAGCGGTCACATCAAGCAGATCGGATACTCTCTCTATCTGCGTATGCTTGAAGATGCGATTAGAGAGCTGAGCGGCAAAGACAAAGAGGTTGCTCACGATATCGATATGAGGCTTTCGGTCGATGCCTATCTCAACGAAGAGCTGATCGAGGAGGACAGGCTGCGCCTTGAGCTCTATAGACGTCTTTCACTGTGTGAAACTGCGGGAGAGGTCTATGAGATCGAAGCGGAGATTGCTGACCGCTTTGGCAAGCTCGACCGCATCACGCGGCAGTTTATCGATGTGATGGTGATGAAGGTACTCGCCAAAGCCAAAGGCATCTCCAAAGTCTCCTCCTATGGCGAAAATGTATTTATCGAATTCAGAGAAGAAGGAAAAGAGCGGCTCACCATCAAAGCGCGCAGCAAAGATGACGATGATATCATCGCTGCGGCAATGGAGTATTTGAAGAGTTGATGTGATACAATAATTTGAAAGAATGTCTACAAAGGGGAAGATGTGTGGCTTGAACGTTATATCTTGAAAGGGAGACATTTTCCCCGGGAGAGCAAAGAGCGGGTACAGGCACGTATGATCTCCCTTTTGATCTATCTGCCCGGGCTTGCTCTGCTGTTTGATATGATGGAGAGTTATCAGTATCAAGATTATGAGATGCTCAATGTCGAATCCGTCACTCTATTCTTTCTCATAGTATTGTTGATCCTTTTCCCAAAAGTGATCAAGCTTACCCAGATCAGCCTGATCATTTTGATCATCTATACGCTTTTTTTGTTTACGGCACTTTATATACCTGACAGAAATGCAGAGCTTACGCTTTTTTGGTTTGCCGCTTTACCCATAGGGATATTCTATTTTCTCGGTACAAAACAGGGCATACGCTATAGTGCTGTGGTGGTCGGGTTGTTGATCTCGGCACTGCTTTTGAGCTATTTTGATATCCTGCAGCCGATCTACAACAAGAGTATGCTTTGGCAGCTTCTCTTTGGATATATAGCGGTTTCGTATATCCTCTATGTGATTGAGAATGAGCGAACAGTCTCAGAGCAAGATCTGAAGCATTCTTTGGAAAACAACAAAATGCTTTTTAAAGAGATGCACCACCGAACCAAAAACAATATGCAGGTGATGATGGGACTGCTGGAGACCCAGTCGTTCAAGATCGAAGACCCCAAATGCCAAAAGATGCTCCATGCCCATATCGACAGGATCAAAGCGATGTCCTATGTGCATGAAAATCTCTATACGGGAGCATCGATCGATGAGGTGGATATGCACAAGTATCTCGGAGAGATACTCGATAACCTCCAGACGATCACACAGCATACCCTGATCACAGATATCGACTATGTGACGATGGATATCAAGAACAGTATGAGTGTGGGACTGTTGGTCAACGAAGCGGTCAGCAACGCCATAGAGCATGCCTACAGCGTGGGAAATGGTCGGATCGATGTCTCGCTAAAACAGTATGGAGATCAGTGCGAACTCTCCATCAAGGATTATGGACTCGGGTTTAACCAGGCACGGGAGTTCAGCTCTTTGGGGATGACGCTGATTGAAGATCTGAGTGCATCATTGCCTGAGGGGGAGTTGCATATCGACACAAGTCAGGGCACACATATCCAGGTCTATTTCAATGCAAAGGAGGAGTAGGATGCAGTTGCCAAAACATATTATGATTGTAGAAGATGAAACGATCACACAGCGTTATCTGAAAGATATTTTGGGTCATTATGCCGTTGAAACGATCGAGTGCTATGACAATGCCGAGGATGCTTACAATGCTCTGAAAACCTCAAGCTGCGAAATGATCCTGATGGATATCAATATCAAAGGGAGCATAGACGGTATTCAGCTTGCCAGAAAGATACTGCAGCACCATACCCTTCCTATTGTTTTCATTACCGCACACAGTGATCAGGATACTTTTCAGGAGGTTCTCGATCTATCCCCCTACGGTTTCATCGCCAAGCCCTTCTCTGCAAAAGATGTCGAAATGACCCTACAGGTTGCATACAAGAGATTCTTGGTGCAGGAGAGTAAAAAAACACAAGAGGAAGAGGGAGACCATATCGTGATAGATAAGCACTATACCTATTCCAAGAGCTTGAGAAAACTCTATAAAGATGATCAGGAGGTCAAACTCAACAGCAAACACATAAAACTGATCGATATTCTCTGTCGCAATATAGACCATACCGTCGACTACGCAACGCTCAGAGCCGAGATATGGGACAATAGTGATATCGCAGAATCGGCACTGCGCACACTTGTCTACTCCCTGCGAAAACAGCTGCCGGATCTTCCGCTTGCCTCCTACAGTAAAGTAGGTTATTCTATCAAGAGAGCATGAGTCTCTTTAATATAGACTTATTAAACTTCAATTAACCGCACTCAAGTATACTCTTTGCAACATTTAACGTTAGGAGAAAACCTTGAGTCAAATCATAGACAATATCAAAAATGAAGTCTCCAAAGTTGTCGTAGGACAGGAGAAGATGGTCGAAGGGCTGCTTGCAGGGCTTTTGTGCCGAGGGCATATTTTGCTCGAAGGTGTACCGGGACTGGCGAAGACCACGACGGTCAATGCGCTGGCAAAGTCACTAGGACTGGACTTTAAGAGGGTACAGTTCACCCCCGATCTGCTCCCTTCGGATATCATCGGTACAGAGATCTACGACCCTTCCAACAATACATTCAAGATAAAGCAGGGACCGGTCTTTACCAACCTCTTGCTTGCCGATGAGATCAACCGTGCACCTGCGAAGGTGCAGTCTGCACTGCTTGAAGTGATGCAGGAGCGTCAGGTGACCATCGGGGATGAGACCTTCAAGATCGATCTGCCCTTCTTGGTCATGGCGACACAGAACCCTGTCGAGCAGGAGGGTGCCTATGA
>WFYB01000034.1 GCA_015490315.1 Sulfurovum sp.
ATATAAAAGATATCATAAAAATTTCGACAAAAAATGATGACATCATCCTCGACTTCTTCTCCGGCTCCGCCACCACCGCCCATGCCGTGATGCAACTCAACGCCGAAGACGGCGGCAATCGCCGCTTCATCATGGTACAGCTGCCTGAACCTACCGACGAAAAGAGCGAAGCCTACAAAGCGGGCTACCAAACCATCGCCGAGATAGGCAAAGAGCGCATCCGCCGCGCAGGCAGGAAAATAAAAGAGGAGAACGCCGACAAAGAGGGCATCGAAAATCTCGACATCGGCTTTCGGGTGCTCAATGTGGATAGCTCCAATATGAAAGAGATTTACTTCACCCCCGATGAAGTGAGCAAAGAGAATCTTTTTGACACCGTCGACCACATCAAAGAGGATCGAACCCCCGAAGACCTGCTCTTTGGGGTACTGGTGGACTGGGGTGTCGATCTGACCCTGCCGATACGCCGTGAAGAGATCATGGGTAAAACTGTCTTCTTCGTCGGACACGACGACCTTGTCGCTTGTTTCGATGATGATCTTGACCTCGACCTCATCAAAGCCCTCGCCGGCAGAGAAGCCCTGCGCGTAGTCTTCAAAGAGAGCGGCTTTAAAGACGATGAGACCAAGATCAATACCGAGCAGATATTTAGACAGCTGGCACCGGGTACGGATGTGAGGGTGATATAAGATGGCACAATATACCTATCGTAGAAAAAGTATTGTAAGTTATCTGCAAAAATTGTATGACGATGGGTTAGAGAGAAGCAACTATTTGGATGACCAGCAGATCAAAATGCTCATTGAGAGAATCGGCATGTTTAAATTCAAGGGCTATCTGTATGCATTTAGACCCGATATTGAGCACTATTGTATAGATGATGTCTTGATGCTTTTTTTCTTCGATAAGTATTTAAGCCGTATTGTCATGGATATGACATCGACCATTGAGACCAAACTCAAATCTACATTAATAGAGGTGTGCTATAAACAGCTTAGCTCTTTGCCCCGTACAAATCCGTTAAAAGACAATCCTTTTTTCTACTTGATTAAAAGTTGTTATAACAATCCAAACCCACAACTCATTGGTCCTTCGGTGAAGAACTGGAAAAGTGTATCTTTTTCCGGGAGTTCATTAGAAAGTTATGTTCACTATGGGCGTTATTATCAAAGTAGGTACGATTTTGCCTCCAATCGAGCACATTATATTGGGTCACAAGTCGCAATAAACGGAATAAATGCTTCAATCAATTATCCGCCTTTTCACTATTTTATTGAGGGCGCAGTTCTTGGAACAGTTATCTATCTCATAAAACATTTGGAGATCAATGGTATAGCTATAATGCCTCATGTTGCAAGAAAATTTGGTATCACTAATCCCCGTATTGATTTTATCCCATATCTTGAACGGCTCAATGAAGTCCGTAACCGTGCAGCACACAGAGAGAGACTCTTTAACCGTAGTTATCGAAGTGTTACTAGATTTGGGAAACTTCGACAATTGAGCAGTGGGTTACGAGATCACGGATTTATGGATGTGTATATATTTCTCTTTTTTATGATGGGGTTAACAGACAAATACAAAGACTTCCGCCAGTTTAAAAAAGAGGAGATAGAAAGACTATTTAGAGGATTTTATAAAGATTATTATATAAGACAAGACTCTATGTATTTAACCAAGAGGTTGAAAAGAAAAGAGTTTGGAAAAATAAGAGATTTTATCTTGAAGGGTATGCAATAAAAAAGCCAAGCATGCATCGAAAGCGCAATGCTCTCGAGCAGAGGACTTGGCGTTTGTGACATAAGTATAATACTATGAATAAGTTGAATATTTGTTTAAATATTTGGCATTATAAGAAGATATTGCAAAAATATTTAACATAAAGGAAAATAATGAAAATCCGCTTTAAACATCAGCCGTATCAGAAAAAAGCGACCGACGCTGTCGTGGAGTGTTTCGCAGGACAACCTCGCAAAGAGGGCGTGCGCTACCGTATCGACCCCGGACGCAAGCAGAGCATCAAAGGGCAGCAGATCATCTCTGTCGAGGAGGAGATGGAAGCGGGCTTCAGGAACCATGAACTACGTATCAGCGAAGCAAAGCTTCTATGCAACATACAAGAGGTACAGCGCAACCAAAACCTGCCCACAGACAGTAAACTGGCTACAGACAGTGTATGCCGGATCAACCTTGATGTCGAGATGGAGACGGGTACGGGAAAGACTTATGTCTATACCAAGACGATCTTTGAGCTCTATCAGCACTACGGATGGAGCAAGTTTATCATCGTCGTTCCCAGTATCGCCATTCGTGAGGGGGTCGCGCAGAGTTTTGAGCTGACCAAAGAGCATTTCTTGGAAGATTACGGCATGCAGGCAAGATGGTTTGTCTACAACTCCAAATCGCCGCAAGATATCAAAAGCTTCTCTACAGACGGCGGCATACAGGTGATGATCATCAATGTACAAGCATTTAACGCCCGGGGCAAAGACGCAAGACGTATCTATGAGGAGCTCGATGAGTTTGAGTCGCGCAGACCGATCGATATGATCAAAGCAAACCATCCCATCCTCATCATGGACGAACCGCAGAAGATGGAGGGCAAAAAGACAGTAGAGTCCCTCAAAGAGTTCAACCCACTCATGATACTCCGATACTCCGCCACACACAAAAAACTGCACAACCGTGTCTATAGACTCGATGCACTCGATGCCTATAACCAAAAGCTCGTCAAGAAGATCGCTGTCAAAGGGATATCGGTCAAGGGGCTGAGCGGTACCAATGCCTACCTCTATCTACAGTCCATAGAGGTCGCCAAAGGCAAAGACCCAATAGCCAGACTGGAGCTTGAGGTCAAGCAGGGAGGCGGGATCCAACGGATACTCAGACGCATCGAGAAAAACGACAACCTCTATGCCCTCTCCAATGAACTGGAAGAGTATAGGGGCTTTACGGTTGCGGATATCAATGCCATCGACAACAGCATCGCCTTTACCAACGGTGTGACTCTCCATGCCGGTGAAGCGATCGGCAATGTCGACGAGGCGATGCTCAGACGCATCCAGATAAGAGAGGCGATCAAGTCACATCTCCAAAAAGAGCAGCGTCTCTTCCACAAAGGGGTAAAGGTCTTGACACTCTTTTTTATCGATGAGGTAGCCAAATATCGTATTTACACTGATGAGGGGCAAGAGAAAGGGGTCTATGCCAAAGTATTTGAAGAGGAGTATCGAGAGGCACTCAATGAGCTGGGAACACTACTTGATGTGGAGTATCGTGCCTATCTGTATGGCATCGATGTCGAGCAGACACACAACGGCTACTTCTCCATCGACAAAAAAGGGAGATTGACAGACCCCAAAGTAAAAGCCAGAGGTGAAGGAGCAGGGGAGAGCGATGATGTCAATGCATACGATCTGATACTCAAAGACAAGCAGAGACTATTGTCGTTTGAGGAACCGACCCGCTTTATCTTCTCGCACTCTGCACTGCGTGAGGGGTGGGACAACCCTAATATCTTCGTCATCTGTACACTCAAGCACAGTGACAATACCATAGCAAGAAGACAGGAGGTCGGGCGGGGTATGCGTATCGCCGTCAACGCAAAGGGGGAGCGGATGGATGACCCGCTTACTGTGCATGAGATCAATGTCTTGACTGTAGTTGCAAATGAGAGTTACAAAGATTTTGTAAGCGGTTTGCAAAAAGAGATCGCCTCAACCCTCTCAGATAGACCAAAAGTAGCTGATGAGAAGTACTTCAGAGGCAAAGTGCTCGAAACAGAAGAGGGCACAAAAGTAACCATCGATGAACGCCAAGCAAAATTGATCGAACGCTATCTTATCAAAAATGACTATGTGGATATAGATGGGAAGATCACAGAGACATACCACCAGGCAAAAGAGGAGGAGAGTCTGGCACCACTCCCTGAAGAGCTGGAGCCGATCGCAGAAGAGGTTATCATGTTGATTGACAGTGTATATAGTGATGTGATGCTGCCCGCTTTTGAAGATGAGTACAAACTAAAGCGTAATCCCCTCAACAGCAATCTTAAGAAAAAAGAGTTTCTTGAGCTTTGGAAAAGGATCAACCAAAAAGCGGTCTATACTGTACACTTTGATTCAGAAGAGCTGGTAGATAACGCGGCAAATGCACTTGACAAAGAGCTTCATGTGCGTCCATTGCAATATCAGGTAGTCGAAGGTGAAATGGATGAGGATATGACGCTTGATGATCTCAAGGGTAGAGAAGCATTCAAGGTAAAAGAGAGTGGTACTCTGGATGGAGATCACTCTGTCCACTCAGCTGTAGCATATGATCTCATAGGAAAAATCGCGAGCGAAACGAAGTTGACGCGTAAAACAATCGGTGAGATATTCAAAAAGATCAGTGACAAGACCTTCTATCTCTACCAAAAGAATCCTGAAGAGTTTATCCGCAATGTGGCACGCTTGATCAATGAACAGAAAGCAACAACCGTAGTAGAGCATTTAAGTTATGATCCGACAAAAGAGACCCACTCTCTGGAGGATATCTTCACAGTAGATGCTGCAACGTATGATACAAAGCGACTACAGGAGGTTAATAAACATGTTTATGATTTTGTGGTGACGGACTCCAAAGGTGAAAAAGCATTTGTATCAGAGCTTGATGTGGCATCAGAAGTAGTAGTCTATGCCAAACTTCCAAGCAGCTTTTTTATCCCAACACCTGTCGGAGAATACAACCCGGATTGGGCAATCGCTTTCAAGGAGGGAGAGGTCAAACACATCTATTTTGTAGCTGAAACAAAGGGAAGCATGTCTACAATGCAACTTAGAAAAGTAGAAGAGATCAAGATAGAGTGTGCGAGAAAGTTTTTTGACAAAATCGCTTCGAAGGATGTGAAGTATGATGTTGTTGATAGTTTTGATACTTTGATGAGGCTGGTCAAATAGATGAAAGCTTAATGCTCTTTTCACCAAATCTCTGCTATATTTGAGTGAATAGAGCAATATATGCGTTATAGGCAACGCTACTATTGATAGATAAATAAAAGGAAATCTATAGATGTCCCAAGAGCCAAATAAAAAACCGCAATTTACCCACCTCCACCTCCACACCGAGTATTCGCTGCTTGACGGTGCCAACAAGATCAAGGCGCTTGCCAAGAAGGTTAAGGAGCTGGGGATGACCTCGGTGGCGATGACCGATCATGGCAATATGTTCGGTACCATCGACTTCTACAACACGATGCGCAAAGAGGGTATCAAACCCATCATCGGGATGGAAGCCTACGTGCATAACCAGCCCGAACTAGGGGACAAGTCGGTGCGTCAGCGGTTTCACCTCTGTCTCTATGCCAAGAATGAAACGGGCTACAAAAACCTTATGTTCCTCTCCTCCAAAGCCTACATCGAGGGGTTCTACTACTATCCGCGTA
>WFYB01000035.1 GCA_015490315.1 Sulfurovum sp.
CAAGCCGTGCCAGTTTTCTGGAAACGAACCGTGCGAGCCAAAGTGTCGCAGGAAACGCCACCGCTGTCAACGCGAACAAAACAAATACACCGAAATAGGGGTGTTCTGTAAGTACATGAGTCATGTTAATCCCTTTGTTTAAGTATCCTCTGTTCCCGCGCCTTGCTGTAGGCGGAGAATGCTCAGAATATTACCCCTATACTATCCCAAACTCTGTTAAAGTAGATTTGTCTCCCTTGGCTTTGTTCAATTAGTTTGTGGTGTGTAACTATGTGAAACAAGCCATTGCCTACTCAAAATGGGATACAATACGAAAAAAGAAACTGAAATGGAAAAAGGCAAACAATGGCAACAACAGAAAAAAGAAACCGATGGATCGATCTACTCTACTATATCGCTATGGCTGGACTACTCTTGTGGTATGCCTACTCCAAAGGGTGGATACTTGCCGATTTTGAGTCTGTAGAGCCCAAGCAGGCGATCACTATGCTGCAAAACGATGACAATGTGACGCTTCTGGATGTACGTACGATCCCGGAGTACAAAGAGGGGCACCTCAGAGATGCCACACTTATCCCTCTGGACAAACTTGAAGAGAACCTTGCCAAAATCCCCAAAGACAAAAAGATTCTGGTCTACTGCCGAAGCGGCAGCCGAAGTATCGGGGCATCCCGCATCCTCAAACGCCACGGCTACACCCCGGTCAATATCAAAGGCGGGATCATAGGATTGTCCAAAACGGGCGTGGAGATCGTGAAGTAGGTCGCTCAGGCGACCCTATCTTGGAGAGGAATTCTTGAAGGGAGGGAGAATCATACTATTTAGATAGGGTCAGCTCAACGACCTCTCCCCTCTTGGAAAGAGAGGGCTAAGGAGCGGGTGAGGTCTTTAGAGTGTGACACCCAGTGCGTTGAGGGTTTCGTAGGTGATGCCGCCAGTTGCCAGACCGTTGTCTCTCTGGAACTGATCGAGTGCGTTCTGGGTACCGCGTCCGAGTATGCCGTCAGGCTTGCCCGCACTGTAACCCTTCTCGTTGAGCGCGCTCTGGATCTTGGCGATGACATCCTTGGTCATATTGGTCTGACAGAGGATACGCTCCCAACCGACATGGGTATCGGCGATCTTCTTGCGTTTTTCGACCATCTTGTACTCTGCTTCGACAGGCACTTTAACTGTTTTGGCAGGGGCGATCATCTTCTTGACCTTGACCATTTTGGTCTTGGCAGAGATGATCTCCTCTTTGACACTCTCCGGAGTATCGAGTACCACCTTGGTAACCTCTTTGGTTTTTGCCGGGATCTCTACGAGACAAACCATATTGCCTGTAGGTTTCCAGCCCGGCTCAGGTTTTTGGTCTGCTGGGATCCATACAAATTTCGCAGGCTCTACAAGCACTTTTTTCTCTATCGTTTCCGTCTTGGCAGGGATCGTAACCACTTCGGTTTTAGGCTCACTAATCATCTTTTTGACCTTGACCGTTTTGGTCTTGGCAGGGATCGTTTTGACCTCTGTGTGAGCCGGTGTCTTGACCACTTTTTTCTTGATCGTTTTATACTTCGCAGGTACTTTGACCAAACACATGATCTCCCCTGTCGCTCCCGGGAGTTTGGAAGCAGGGTTTTGACCTTTTTTCCACACTGTCTTTGCCTCTTCGACCAGTACCTTCTCTTCGACAGTCTCATACTCCGGCGGGACATCAACTGTTTCGTTACGCTCGGGTGCGACCACTACTGTCTCTTCGACGGTCTCAAATTCGGCAGGGATCACCTTGCTCTCATTGCGCTCTTCCTGTACGACCACCTCTTCTGTCACGGTTTTGTATTGTGCCGGGACATAGTACTCTTTGAGGCAGTGGTTGGGCTCTACCACATCGAGGTTGACACCGCTGGCTTTGATCGCATCAAGCAGGGTCTTGGAGACAGGCTTGGACTTCTTTTTCAGTCCTGTTTTCCATAGACGCTGAGCAGGTGCCACCTCAACCGTTTCGGTTACTTTCTTATATGTTGCCGGTACAGGCACAAGCTTTTTAGTCTCAGGGACTATGACTACCTCTTCTTCTACCGTTTCATACTTTGCAGGGATGATCTTGATCTCTTCAGTCGGCTCTTTGACGAGTACCTTTTCCTCTACTGTTTCATACTTTGCAGGCAGGACAACTCTGGCATAGCACTCTCCTGGCTTTGCCTGAGGGGGCGTCAGCGATGGGGATGCTGCACTGAGCGTAAGTGGGAGTATAAGTCCGGCAAGCAGACGGGAATATGTGATTTTCATAGATTCTTCCTTCATGTAATTTGCTTGCCACAATCTTACACGAAGGGTGTTACCTTAGTATTACCTCCGAAGTGATCCGGGGTATAGCAGCAGGTTATATCTTGAACCCCATGCTCTTCGCCCCGTCAAAGCTTGAACCGAGCTCTTTTTCGATCTCTTCGAGAAAATCCTTGAGCGTAAAGAGACTCTCATCACGAACAGCGACTTTGTAGGCGGTGTTTTTGATGATCAGGTTGATCTGCCCGCCGGTGAGCTCATACTTCGCAAGCTCTTTGACATCAAAGTGCTCTTCATAGTCCGCTTTTTCAGGCAGCATAAACTGCCAGAGTCTCAGACGCTGTTTTTTGCCGGGTTTTTTAAACTCGATCTTGTAGTTGAAACGGCGTGAGAACGCTTTGTCGATATTGCCCAGCAGGTTGGTCGTCGCGATGAGTATCGCCTCAAAACGTTCGATCTGCTCGAGAAAGATATTTTGCATCTGGTTGTGCATCTTGTCCGCGCTGCTGCCTGTCCCTTCCGTACGCGAACTGAGGAACTGGTCGGCTTCGTTGAGCAGCAAGATAGGCTCTACTCTTGCCTTTTGGCTAAGCTCTTTGAAATCATCGAAGATCTTGCGCACATTCTTCTCGCTCTCTCCGACATACATGGAAAGGATTTTGGAGCAGTCAAAGGAGAGGATCGGCTTCTTGAGCGTCTTGGCAAGGCTCATCGCTGTCATCGTCTTGCCTGTACCTGCCGCACCGTAGAAGATGATACGCGCATCGATCGTCTTGCGCTTATCCTTGATCCCCCAGGCTTTCAGTTTTTTGAAGACCTCTTTGTCGACCTGCTTGACGACATTGTCCAGGGTCTCACGGGTCTTGGGGTGCAGCACCACATCATCGAGTGTCGTTGTGGGTTTAAGATACTCGAAGATCTCCTGCTCCTTGACCAGTGCATCGAGCTTGAGCTTGGTGACTTTCTTTTTCTTCTTGGGGTGGATGATACGCTGCATCACCTCATCGGTCAGATAGAACGAGCGGCTCACCCCGCCAAACATATTGAGGATCTCTTCATAGTCTATGATCTCTTCGGCAAGCAGCTTGGATCCCTCTTCCAATAGGGCGCGGTTTTTGATCTTCTCATACTCATCAAAGCTGATCAGCTCTATGAGTGTATTCATATCACGGAATTGCCCTTCGCCTCCGCTGTACTCCTCCTTGAGCAGTGCGAGGAAGATACGACGCTCCTTTTCATTCAGATCTTTCTCTTTGAAAAAAAGCTCCACTTCGATCGGTGTCTGCGTGATCTTCACACGCTCTTCGATCCGCTTGGTCAATAGTGTAAGTTTGTTTTGCAACCGTCCGATACTCAGAGAGCTGTCGGTAAAGCCCTGTTTAAATGTCGCGATCTTATGCAGCAGCGTGACCATATCGAACTGATCCTGCAGATACTCAAGATGATCGGTATAGGGCATGACCTCCGGCAGTGTTAGCTCCAACGAGCCCTCTTCAAGCAGTCTGAGCATCGAGATACTCGGTGTCACAGAGGTACCCAGAAGTTCCAGCTGTGATGTCTCATGCGCTTTTGGCTGCCCGAAACTCATCTGGATCAGCCAGCCCAGATCAAGCAGACGCTTGACAAGACCCAGCTTTTTGAGATACTCGTACCCCGCGTCTGAGAAGTTGTCCTGAAGCAGCTCAAGGACAGGTACCTCCTCGAGCCCTTTGACATAGCGCTGACAGACATACTGCAGCAGCTTCGCTTCGCTCTTGCTGCATTTGAGATGGCTGTAGATAGTGCTTTTACTCACATCCTTCGCATCGATAAAATCAATAAGGTGTTTCAATAAATATCCTATTTTTTCTTGGAGTATAACAAATCTTTGCTATACTTTAATTAACCAAACTTAATGAACCAAATCCTAACAGTCAATCATACAAAGGAGTGACGATGCGATCTTTGCTTGTTTTCTGTGTGGCAGTTGCCGCACTGTTTGCCGAAACTACGATGGTCAAGGACCCAAAACACGGTCTGCTCTGGGAGGATACCCCACATGTCAAAGAGACCAAAGTCAACTACGCCCAGGCGAAAGCCTACTGCAAAGAGCTCGATCTGGGCGGCTTTCATGACTGGCGTGTACCGACACTGCATGAACTGCTGACGATCGTGGACTACCGACGCTACAAACCGGCACTCAAAAAGCCTCTGGCGTATGTCGAAGATGAGTCGAGCTACTGGACGACCACACTCTATATCGGCGACAGCGGCTCACGCTGGGTGGTCAACTTCAAAAACGGTGCGACCAGTGACGCATCGGAAAACTACGACCGTTATGTGCGCTGCGTGAGGAGACTCAAATAGATCATGGGGTTTTTTGACCGATTCTTCCCCAAGAGCTGCAGCACTGTATTGCATATCAGCACCAAAAGCGGCTTTCATCTGCGTCCTGCCGCCGCTTTTGTCTCTGAAGCCAAGCAGTTTTCCTCCAGCATCACTGCCGAAAACCGGGGTAAATCGGTCGATGCCAAAGTGCTGAGCGCCCTGCTCTCCTTGAATCTTGAGGAGGGAGACCACTTTGAACTTCACTGCAAGGGCACAGATGCCCAAGAGGCGATGGATCATCTCGTAGCCTTTTTTGACAGACTGATGCAAAAGGAGCAGGAGAAGCACCCTGGACAGTGCAACACTCCCCATGCCACACACCGCTACCAAAACCCAGGTATCCCTGTCACACCGATCGCTTATGGTATCGCCATCGCGCCACTCTGCCGTCTCGAGATCAGCTATACCACAAATGGGAAGAAGAGAGAGCGTACACTTGTCGAAGCAATCAAAGAGGCAAAAGCTGCACTGCTTAAGCAGCACCGGGAAGCATCCGGCAATGACGATGCCGATATCTTCCTTGCGCAGCACGCCCTTCTTGAGACCCTCGAAGAGAGAGCCAAGCAAGAAAAGATCGAAACGCTCGAAGCCTTTGCCACGCTGCTTCACGAAGAGGCGGCGGCACTTGAAGGGGGTATCCTTGCCTCCAAAAAGAGTGACTACCTCGACCTGCTGGCGCATATCAAAGAGGCGATGGGCGAAACACGCAGCCTCCATCTGCCCGAAGTCCCCTTTATACTCCTTGCCGATGATCTGCTCCCAAGTGACATAGAAAAGCTCTCGCAGAGTGCTTGTCAAGGCGTGCTGCTGCACGACACCTCCACCACTTCCCATACGGCGATACTACTGCGCAACAGTGCCATCCCCTCTGCCATCATCTCCAAAACAGAGATAGCTGCCGAGGGTGTCACTTTTGGAGAGGAGAGTATCCTTGATACCACTGTCGATCAGTTCATCCCCTCACCAAGCGCCGAGGATATCGCACTTGCCAAGAAGACAGAGGATAGTGTGCGCCGAAGCGAAGCGGATGCTGCCAAACGCCGCTTTGAGCCTGCCCTCACCAAGTCCGGCAAGCAGATCAAGATCCTTGCCAATGTCTCCTCTCTTGAGGATGCGCATGCCGCCAAAGAGGCGGGTGCTGAGGGGATCGGTCTGCTGCGTACCGAGTTTCTCTTTACGCAGCAAAAGCCATCACTTGAACTGCAGGAGAGACGCTACGCAGAGATCTTCTCGCTTTTCGAAGATATCACGGTACGTACCCTCGATGTAGGCGGAGACAAAGCCCTGCCTTATCTCGATCTACCCCACGAATCCAACCCTTTTCTCGGTATCCGCGGGGTACGACTCTTCAAGAGCCATCCCGCACTCATGGAGGAGCAGCTGCTCGCACTCTTTCGTGCCGCAGAGCAGAAACCGCTCAAGATCATGTTTCCTATGGTCAGCAGCGTCGCGGAGTTTGTCGATGCCAAAGCCTTCGCTCAGGATGTCGCTGCACGGCATGGGCTCTCTATCGCACATCACCGGTTCGGGATCATGATCGAAGTGCCTTCGATACTTTTTTTGATCGATGCATTTGACAAGGTCGTTGACTTCTACTCTATCGGCACCAACGATCTAGCACAATATCTCTATGCCATCGAACGCACCCATCCGACACTCAGCGTACCTGCCGAGGATCCCCTGCTTCTGAAGATCATCACGGATCTCGTCAAGGATGCCAAGCACCCTGTCAGCCTCTGCGGCGAACTCGCGAGTGAAACCAAAGTGCTGCCTGAGCTAATCGAGACCGGCATCGAAACACTCAGCCTCTCTGCTGCCCATATCCCCACTATCAAGGAGCGTATCCGACATGTTTAACCTACTGCAAAAGATCGGCAAAGCACTGATGACCCCTATCGCCGTACTGCCTGTAGCCGCACTGCTGCTTCGGCTTGGCTTTGGGGATATCCCATTTATCCAGGGAGAGGCTGCTCAGATCATGAAAGATGCAGGCGAAGCGGTCTTTGGGCATCTTGACCTGCTCTTTGGTATCGGGATCGCCTACGGGCTTGCCAAAAACAGTGACGGTGCCGCCGCACTCAGCGGCGCGATCGGTGTACTGATTGCCAAGGCGGTTTACACCTCGATTGACAAGGATGTCAATATGGGTGTCTTTGTGGGCATCATCATCGGAGTGCTTGCAGGTACCCTCTACAACCGCTACCACACCATTAAACTGCCGGAATTTCTCGGATTTTTCGGGGGCAAACGCTTTGTGCCTATTGTCACAGCCCTTGCCTCTATCCTTGTCGGGGTGCTTGCCGGATACTTCTGGCACTATGCACAGGGTGCCATCGATACCTTCTCCTCGGCGATCATTCATCTCGGAGAGATCGGTACCTTTATTTACGGTCTGCTCAACCGTCTGCTTATCCC
>WFYB01000036.1 GCA_015490315.1 Sulfurovum sp.
ATAACGATGGTGTTTTTGTCCTTGAGGTTGATGACAAATTCGACGATGAACCCTTTCTTACCATTTCTCTCATCTGCAGAGATAACGACATTGGCTGAAATGATATCGAGATTGTATTTCTTGAGCCCTTCGAGTGCCGCATCCACATACGATTTAATGGTATCTGTCAATTCAAAATGTTTTCCTGTGATACTTTTGTTCATCATAGATCCTTCATGTTAAAGTCAGGGATATATCGCTATATCCATACTTAATTGTAGCTTAAGTTACTTAATGAAGGGTAAACTGGAAAGATTATAGGTTTTTTTCATTTTCTCCACCAATATAAGCATATCCTGTTTCAGGTTCAATTGTAATGTTGAATTCATCCCCGGTTTTAAGGGTAAATGTATAGATACAGGCTGTAGAGAGATAGCTGGCATAGTTAGGCTGTGTAGAGCCGGAGAATCCTGTATGGGGTCTGCCAAGGTGGTCAAAGCCTATATGTTGTGTCGTACAACCGCCTGAAGGTGTAATAGTGTCCACACCAAAGCGTTTGGTCAAAAAGATATTTTTGCTCACTGTCGGGTCAGCTTCATTTCCATTACTGCAGTCATCAGTATTTGTCCAGAACATTGGTTTGCCGTTGGCAGGGTCCAAGGCTACTTCATCTCGATCCAAATCACCTTCCTGATCCACGTCGGAGCCTATACTGAAAAACAGACCGCTTCCTCCTCCGCAGGACTCTACTTTGAATTGCCAAAACTCTCTTTGCCAAGAGGCATCGTTAAACTTCTGTTTGTCATCTATGAGGGCAAGGTGTTGTGCATAACGAATATTTGAGAGGATCGTATCTGCTGCCTCTTGTCTGAGATCACGCTCAAGCCTTGGGAGAGCAAGTGCTGCAAGGATGCCTAGCACCACGATCACAAATACCAGTTCAAGCATCGTAAAAGCATTTTGTTTCATCGTATGTTTTTGTGTGATCATATCTTTTGTACCGTCCTTCTGTGTACTGTACGCCACTGAGCAGTGTTGTCTGGGTCTTTGTAGTCTACATAGGCATCGATGATGATCGTCAGTGGTGTGCTTGTCGTAGAAACACTATTGCTCAATATACGCACACCATCACATTTTGATACATCAGACCTACCGGTACTATTTCCATCAGCGATATATGCGATATGTGTCCGTACTCTGTATCCGTTACCGGAGTCTGGATCATCGCCGATAGTACCCGTGATGGTTTGTAGACAGGTGGCACTACGATCATTGCCGGTGACTGCCATGATAGCATACTCGGTATAGCTTTTGGTATAGAGGAGTGCTTGTTCGTGCTGGTACTGTGCTGTGGTATTTTTGACGATCTTACCGCTGGTGCTCATAACCAGTGCGCCTACCGTTGCCATGATGACGATTACGAAGATAGCTGTGATCATAGAGAATGCTTTTCTCATAGAGGATGTTGTTGTGTACATTAGAATACCACCTTTTCTTTACAGGCATGGATCATCTCACCGTCGGCACCTATCTGTTCCTCTTTACATATCTTGATACGAAATGCCCCGCCTGAGTATTTGAAACGGAAGTTGGTGACATTACGTAAAAGGATACTATTTGTATTGTCTGGCAAACTTGCACCAGATTTTGGTGCGAAGTTGTAGTGGAGGATGAGATCCTGATTTGGATCGACCTCTACCGCATATGAGCTCCATGCAAGTCTGTAGCGCTCTGAGATCATGGTGTTTGAAGGGATGCCATCCATAGTGATCGTCTCACCGGTACCCCCGGAGACAGGGTAGGAAACCCCGGCACTTTCAGAGAAATAGAGTTGCGCATTTTGTATATCTCCTCCAAGATTGCTTATGATGGTTGAGGCGAGATCGAGGTTGGAACCCGGAGTGGCGATGGCGGTGCTGTCTGAAGCATTGAGATCACAAAACCCGCTCCATCCCGGGCGTCTGTTGGTATCAGATGTGATCGCTTCAAAGCTGTCACCGTCATAACCTACCCACTGCAAGACGTTCATATCGGGATCGGTGACAACATCAAGTGGGACATAGGTACTTCCCGCCGTTTTCCGTGCCCCGATGGTAGAAGGGATCGCGTAGCGCAGACGGTTGGCGATCTGGTTAAGTGCAAGCTCTGTTTTGATATTGGCTTTGTATTGGGCTCTTTGGATGATATAGTTCTCATAGGTTTGGGCAATGATCTCAGCACCGATAGAAGAGACAATCCCCAGGATCACGATCACAAAAAGAAGCTCAAGCATGGTAAAGGCGTGACGTTTTTGACTCATGGTAGACGGCTCCTTTGGTGGATATAGCTGCCGAGATTGCAGCTAAATGCATGAAGTACGATTGTTTTTTCCAGTTCGTCTGCAGCATGGGTACTGGTTAGGGTAACCTGGATATGCTTGATGTTGCTCGTGCCGCCGGGATTACCCGTAGGGAAGTTATAGGCGAATTCTTTCTGTGCATAGTTGGCAGTATCGGGAACATAGCTGACACTGGTAGCGATACTGACAGTATCTTGTTCGATGTAGTCTGTACCACCGCTACCGAGTGGAACATCTGTCAGTGTCACATCGTTAAAATCATCGATATCGTCTATATCAGTTCCCTCTTTCCCAATTGCTGTGGCATTGTATTCATTTCCGTTACAGTTAAAGGTGTGTGAATTGCTATTGAGAGGGACACCAAGTCTGGTTTGTGTACCCGGAACTTCATCGAGTTCGTCATCTCCGGCAGTGACATGGAGTATAGAAGGGGTACTGCCGCAAGGTACATTGATATTGTTCTCGTCCCAGTCGTAGGTAAGGATCATATTGATCCTTGCGGAGGCTTCATTGATCCCCTCTTGTTGAAGTGCGACAGATGTACTTTTGGCTGCTGTACTGATAAGCATAGGTGCGGCTAAAAGGACAATGCCCATGATGACGATAGCAAAGACAAGCTCAACCATTGCTATCGCTTGTCTACCATTTGTGTATAGAGAGATACCCATCCTTACCACTCCAGTCTTTTGGACTTGGTCGTACTGATATCGTCATCTACGACATGTCCTGTTTTGCCATAGCCTGTCCATGCAGTAGGCTTAGGGATAAATCTGACACGATAATACTCAGTGACAGGGTCATACTCCAGCCATGGGTCAGAGCGGTAGTCTATCTGTACGGTTACAGGACGAGGATTGTCCGTAGGCAGGGAGACAAAAAGGTCATCCTGTATTCCTGTTGTTTTGTAGAAAACATTGTTGAGTGTTTTGGCTGGCAGCATAGGTGTGTCTCCGCGCAGCTCTATCTTGGCATCACCTGGTGTCTTGCCTGTATAATAGGAGACATTGAGATCGCTTGTACCCAGGTCTTGTCTTTGATCAAAGAAACCACTAGCTGTATACCAGTTGCCACTCTCATGGGCAGCACTGAAACTTGAGTTAAGGTCAAATGTTTTACACTCTGCAGGCAATAAGCTACAATAGACAATAATATTGAGCGGTGTTGCGATTTCATCCTCTTCAGTTGTATAGAAGATGTCATTTGGTGAAACCTTCGCATAAAGGAAAGTGACATTTCTGTCAAATGCCTTGGTACCTTCAGGGATATGCATACCAAGATCGGCAGAGGAGTTGGCATCTACACTTGAGGCATTGATCTCTTTGTAATTGACAATAATAGGATTGATACCCTCTGAACCATCTAGGATCTCACCTTTCTGCGGTTTTTTGAAGGTGGTATAGATCCTGATCTTCGCGCTGCCTTGCGCAACAGCATCTTCAAAGGCATCTTTGGAGAGAGTGAGGTTGGTGTCCGCACCTGTCTGCTGGTCAGCATAGGCCGTTACGAGGTCTAGTGAAGATCCGTACTGAAGAGTCTTTTGGAATGTAGTGCCCTGTCCAGAGAGTATTATCTGGTTTGGTTTGGAGGTCAGTCCAATAGCCAGTGAGACATCTGTAGCCGCACATCCAGTAGTAAAGTTGGTTGTTCTCGTGCCTGTTTTTGCTAGAGAGGTGACATTGCCCTCATAGATGTTGGACATCCTGTTCGTGAGGCTGCTTACTGTTTGGTAGTAAGGATCACTCAAGTCTGTCATGAAGAGGTAGCGGCTGTCAGGCTGGACACTAAAGTTGATATCATCCAGTCCAAATGCATAGGGGTGGAATCTTAGATACAGATCATTGTAGACCGGGTTATTGAGTCCGGTATTATCAGTAAGTTTTGTATCGATATCACATCCTGACATTCCTATACTGGTTGTAGCGATACTGTTATCGTTGAGTAGACAGTCATCACCGGGAAAGGTCTTGTAAGGATAGCGCTGTTGATCGACGATCGTCCAATTGCTGTCATGTAACTTGTAGCCATACTTTCCAACATTGGAATGTATGACAATATGACCAGGATCATACTTGATGGACGCGCCGTTATATATGCCTCTGATGCTACCATTGTCAAAATAGACTCCCCAGCTTGTATTGTTTTTGTCAAAACATGCTGTTACGTCTTTAAATTTGAGCATAGATGCCAGATTTGAGAGATCTGTGTTGTCAAAGTATCTTGTGTATCCTTTGGCAATAACATTGTCGCCAAGATAGCTTGTTGCATTGGCATCAAGTTTGTATTTGTATCCAGCGGCTAAGGTAGCGGCAGGTTGGGTATCGTTGCGTTTGTTGACTCCCAGCTTTTTGGTCACAGTAGGAGTGTCCTGTTCGTCTCCGTCAGATATAGAGACACGGTATGCAGCAGGGCGTATAGCGAAGTTATCGCGTGAGCAGACCGGACGTGAAAAATAGTCTCTAAGACATGCATAACATCCACGTGCACCTGTTTTTGGGTTTTCATAGTCGGAACAGCCATTTCCGCCAATCGTTTCAACACTACAGAAACCGTGAGTACCGGAAGCTTGAAGTGTTGTATCTGAAGATGCAATATGGTTATCATAGAGAGCTTGAAAACAGCTGTCATCGGAGCGATCTGTACAGGTATGCGGGACGATGGTGCCATTGTCATCTACGATATACCATACGCGGAATGCCGCACTTCTTAGTGCTGTATCTACCGAGATATTCAAACTGCTTAGGTCAACACGCGAAGTATTGTTAAATTGGGCAAAAATCTCTTGTGTACCCAGTGTATCAAGTTTTTGGATGATAGCAGGATCAGGGTTGTCACAGAGAAATGTAGCATTTTCATCCTGAAAGCTTCGTGCGTTGATAAGCTCTACAGATACAGTATACCCGTCAAGCGGAAGTTCTGTTTGGTATGCAGGAGCCGGATCTTTGCTGTAAGCTACGACATCAAAGTCAAAGTCTTTTCCTACCACCTGAGTATAGAGCGGATATTTCTCTTCCGGGGCACCGCTGCTATTGTGTCGTTCGACATTATAAGTGCCGTAACGTGGGTGATATCCCGCTACTTGTGTACAACGAGGCAGGGTACCGTATTTTGTAGACATTGAGAGGGGTACAGGTCCAGAGCCAAAATCTATAGTGGTGTTGAGCTCAACGTCAAATCTCCCTTCATAGGAGTTGCTGTCCAAATCCCAGTTGAACTGAGCATAGTAACGCTGGAGTGCCTTGAACGTACCGCCGTCAGGGGTTACATATTCACCGACTGCAATCTCTGGTCTAGTGGTAGTATGGTTGGCTGTGTAGATGGCGGGAACGTAGGTATTGACATTGTTGGGTGAGTAGTATGCATCTTTGAATGTTGTATCAGTGGTAGGCGTGAGCTCAATGTTGACTTTACTGTATTCAAAGTCAAAATCCCCTTCTTGACTCTGTAGCGCCAAGTTTATACTAAGCTCCCCTCCTCCTATAGCACGTATGGTACGGTTGTCTTCTGTGATATCAAAGTTATTTTGACGAACGGTATAGTCATAGCAGAGTGTTGGAGTATAGAGTTCGGTAGAAAAGCCATACATACTTAAGAAGATTCTATCGTCTTTAGAGTCAATTTTGATGATTGTACTTGTTTGCTCATTTTCTATAATGCTACTGACATTGATTTCGTCAATATCTATTCCTAATGTATTTTCATAATTTGGTTGCCTATCTGTAACATTTTTACCATTTCGAGACACTGTGCCATTTTGAACATTATCGGTGTCCTTTAAACTATCCATTATCGGAACAGGAGTACCATCTTTTTTTGTTAGACTCATGGAATCATCTAGGGATCTATCTGATTCTCCTGCGAATACAATGAGGTTTGATTTAACAGGACCACTTTCAAGTTTTGGTGTCAAAAAGCCGGCTATCGTTGAACTTACGCTTGCTGGGTAGTCGCCAGAATTATATACTCCATTGAAGCCATCAAATAAAGAGATGTTTTTCATGGAGCGTATTTTGATATCGCTCTGATCCTCAACAA
>WFYB01000037.1 GCA_015490315.1 Sulfurovum sp.
ATTTTTTGCGCTATTATATGCCATATGTGTACCCATGTAAAGATACAAAATATTTCAAAAATAGAAGGACAGATTGTGTATATTCTTGATACCAAAAGCAAAATGCCTCTACATATACAACTCTACAAAGCCATCAAAGAGGATATTATTGCCAACTACAAAGTAGGTGACAAGCTTCCCTCCATCCGCAAGGTGGCAACCCTTTACAACCTGAGTAAAAATACTGTTGAGTCAGCCTATGCACAACTTTATGCCGAAGGGTATGTGGAGAGTCGCTCTAAAAGCGGCTACTATGTGAGTGAGCTCTTTTTTGACAGTTTCCGTGATGAAAGTACAATTGCACATGCCGCAAACGCCACACCCAAAACCTACCGATATGACTTTTTCCCTGCACAGCTGCATAAAGAGGATTTTCCACTGAAGAGTTGGAAGCGTCTTTATAACAAAGTGGTGACAGATGAGGTTGATTTCGGGTCGTATCCTGATGGGCAGGGAGAGCTTGTACTTAGAGAACAGATAGCTGCTTATTTACGTAGTTCACGTGGCGTGGTCTGTAGTGCGGAGCATATCATCATTACCAATGGGTTTATCGGTACTATGGAGCTCATCGCTAAACTGCTCAAAGAGCGTTACAGTGATTTTGCGCAGGAGATGCCCGGATATCACATCGCCCGAAAAATCTTTGATGCTTACGGTTACACCGTTCATCCCGTTGGTATCGATGCACAGGGACTGAAGGTAGAATCACTCAAAGAGACTGGGGCACCAATCGTCTATATCACCCCCTCGCACCAATACCCCACGGGGGTTGCTATGCCCATCGCACGCAGACAGCAACTCATCACCCATATGCAGCGTATCGGTGGGATTATCATCGAAGATGACTATGACAGCGAATTGGCGTACTATACCCGACCCATTCCATCATTGCAGGGATTGGATGGAGGTTCATGTGTGGTCTACTTGGGTACCTTTGCCAAAGCCTTGTCGCCTGCCGTGCGTGTAGGGTATATGGTAGTACCGGAGTGGATACATGCGCTCTACAAAGAGAGTTATGACAGCCACTTTTCCGATGTTAGTATCACAACGCAGCTTACTCTCGCAGCCTTTATGAAAGAGGGGCACTGGGAGAGGCATCTACGGCGTATGCGTACACTCAACAAAAAGAAGCACAACACCATGAAAGAGGCGCTTCTTGCCCATCTTGGCGACAGCTGCAAAATCGTTGCCGAGGGTGGTGGACTCTCGCTGCTGATCGTGCCGACAAAAGAGGGATTTGACTGGCAAAAGTTGCAAACGCTGGCAGAACAAAAAGGCATAGCGATCTATCTTGCCAAAGAGCGCAGCGGTACGGCATTTGAGGCACTGCGTATGGGGTTTGGCGGCTTTAGGCTCGAAGAGATTGACGAGGCGGTACGGGCTTTTGCCAAAGTATGGTTTATGGCATATTCAGCATAGGTGCACTATACTTCCACAACTTTCACAAGGAGCAGACATGAAAACACTTTTTTCTTGCTACACTACTTCAATGCTCCTTTGGCAGTGGCGTTAAGCCAGCCGTTCTACTCTTAGCCGATATCTTACTATCACTGTTTCTGTTTTGATGTGATGCTGCATAGATGCGGCATTTTGCAATAATTGAACATCTATAAAGGATATACTACCGTTATGGCACAGATAAAAATATATGGACTCGATATCCATCTCAATGCTATAAAACCAACACTTTCAGATGCGATACATGCATGTGTGGTCGAAACACTCAAGTTTCCAAAAGAAAAGCGTTTTCATCGCTTTTTTTCTATGAAAAAGGAAGATTTCTATTTTCCAGAAGACCGCAGCGATGCCTACACGATCATTGAAGTTATGATGCTGGAGGGGCGCAGCAAAAAGACAAAGAAAAATCTCATAAAGATGCTCTTCGCTCAAATAGAGAGCCGATTGGGAATCGCTCCAAACGATGTAGAGATCGTCATCACTGAAGCACCGGCACACTGTTTTGGGTTTCGGGGGATGTGTGCAGATGAGATTGTACTTGAGTATAAAGTGGAAGTGTAGGATTATTGAAGAACACATACTTAAGAGTATTGAGTTTTACACACAAAATGGAACAAAAGTTCTTGATAACCCTCCATAAATAGAGTATGATAATTGCAGATACTATTAAAACAAAAGGAAAGCCCTTGGAATATCACAACTGTCTAGTGACAAAGTCCGATCAAGCTGAGCGTGTGATGAGATCGTTGGGGATCCCTGCGCGGGATGTAGAGGATCGCTGTGAGGCGGATGGGTGGGTGCTGCTCTGTCTGCGGGGGAGGCATACCATCCCTGCAACCTACCGTGCTGATCCCGAGCGTGCTAAGAGACTTTGCAGGATAGAGCACTACATTCGGGAGTATAGCAGACTGATCGACATAGAGCGTGATGCCCAGATGCAAATGCAGCTTCAGGAGATACGGACACTCAGTGGCAGAGAGCGTGAGCGTTACGGGCGGGCGATACTCGGTCTCAAGGGGAAGATGCTGGGCAGAAAGCTTGACTACTATCTCGTAAGACTCGGTAGAGAGCAGCACATAGAGACGGAGATCAGCAGCGGGGATATCGTGCTTGTCAGCCGTGGTGATTCGCTCAAGAGTGACTTGACCGCCACTGTGATGGCAGTGGGGAGGTATTTTGTCGAGCTGGCATTCTCTGAACGTCCTCCCAAATGGATAAGCCAGGAGGAGATATGGGTCGATCTCTATGTGAATGATGTAACATTTAAGCGTATGCAGCAAAACCTCGAGCAGATGCGCCATCTTGAGGGTCAGCAGCGTATCATCAGAGACATTCTCCTTGATCTTCGCAGCCCTAAGCCGGCGCAACCGACCCAGATAGAGGAGTGGCACTATAGGCTCAACCCTTCCCAACAGGATGCAGTAAGGCAGGCACTTGGGAGCGAAGAGCTCTTTTTGATCCACGGTCCACCGGGTACAGGCAAGACGAGCACCTCGGTAGAGATCATCCTGCAGGCACGACGAAGAGGTATGCATCTTCTGGCTACGGCGGATTCCAATGTCGCTGTGGACAATATCTTGTCAAAACTGATCGAGCAGAAGGGGGTGCGTGTCGTACGTGTGGGACATCCTGCCAGAGTCGATCCCAGACTCGAAGCGTACACGCTGGCTGCTCAGATGGAGCAGCATCCGGTACAAAAAGAGTTGGAGCGGATACGTGAGGAGATAGAGAGCCTAAGGAGTCAGCGGGATCACTATCCCAAGCCGACACCGGGAATGCTGCGGGGTATGTCGCAGGAGCGCATCCTAACACTTGCCCAAAAGCGCAAAGGGATGCGCGGCATCTCTGCCGAGACGATGCAGGCGTTGGCGGAGTGGATCAAAATAGATCAAAAGATCACGACACTTTTTGACAAGATCAGACGTAAAGAGTTTGATGCGATCCAAAGCATACTCAAAGAGGCGGATGTGGTCTGTGCGACCAATGCGATGGTAGGTTCTGAACAGATGGAGGGGCTGCATTTCGATTTGGTGCTGATAGATGAAGCAGGACAGCAGATAGAGCCCTCCACGTTGATCCCCGCACTGCGAGGCAAACGTGTCGTTATGGCAGGTGATCATCGTCAGCTTCCGCCTACGGTGATCAGTGAAAACGATATACTCAAGCGTTCACTCTTTGAGCGGCTGATGGAGGAAGATAGTGTGCAAGGCACGATGTTGCAGATCCAGTACCGTATGAATGAAGTGATCATGGATTTCCCCAACCGTCTGATGTATGATGGCAAACTTATTGCCGATGTATCCGTCGCCCATAGAACACTTGCACTCTCCAATCCACCGGAGCATGAGGCACTGCTACCTGAGTATCCGGTGGTCTTTCTGGATACACTCAGCCGTCCTGAGGCAGAGCAGTTGGCACCTCGCTCTACCTCTTATGAGAACCTCTATGAGGCAGAGCAGACGGTTATGCTGATCAAAGCACTGCTTGAGTATGGAGTAGATGTCACAGAGATAGGGGTGATCACACCCTATCTGGCGCAGGTCAAACGCATCAGAAAGGCATTGGAGGCAGAGGGGATAGCAGATGTTGAGGTAAAAAGTGTGGATGGTTTCCAGGGAAGAGAGAAAGAGGTGATCCTGATTTCTCTCGTGCGAAGCAACATCGCCCGCTCGATAGGTTTTGTATCAGACAGCCGCAGACTCAATGTCGCGATGACACGTGCCAAGAGCAAACTGATCATGATAGGCGATAGCCGTACCCTCCATCCAAACCCACCGTTCGATCGTTTCTTTGAGTGGCTTCAGCAAGAAAAACAGGCACGACTCATAGAGATATAGCAGGCGCTATGCCAGATAGTCCTGCAGAGCTTTAGGCTCGAGCTCGCCGCCTTGCTCTTTGAGCTCTTTGATCGCCAGTGCCGTTGCTTTGGCGGCTGCAAGTGTGGTAAAGTAGGCGACATTGTTGGCAAGGACTGACTGGCGGATGATCTTGGCATCGCTCTTGCTTGCTTTGTTGTCGCTGGTGTTGATCGCCAGTGCGATCTCTTCGTTTTTGATCATATCGTCGATGTTGGGACGGCCTTCGCTGATCTTGAGGACTTTTGTTGAGGGGACACCTGCTGCTTCAAGTGCTGCGTGCGTTCCGGAAGTCGCAACGATCTCAAATCCAA
>WFYB01000038.1 GCA_015490315.1 Sulfurovum sp.
AACACCACCGATCACGCCTTCGAGTGTCTTGTTGGGGCTGGTATCGGAAAATTTGGTCTTGCCGATCGCTTTGCCTACAAAGAAGGCACCCACGTCGGTCAGTGCGACAGTTGCCAGCAGCCAGAACATCGCAGCGATACCGAAATCTTTATAGAGGATCAGAAAAAAGAGGATGCCGCTGACGGGATAGAGAAAAGGGAGTATCAGTCGTTTGTCAAAATTGTGTAGATAGGCGATCGCCGCTGCGAATATGATCGCTACGAGAAAGAAAAGATCGTCAGGGTTGGGATAAACATAGGCAAAGAGCCAGAGTGCCGCTGCCCAAAAGTAGGCGGAAGGGGAGCGCAGCCCGAAGAGCTTCATCGCCTCATAGAATGCAAAGAGATAGACGACTCCCAAGAAGAGCCACATCACAAAAAAGTTGTCGAGCCAGCCGATCAGACCGACCAAAGCAAGCAGTGCGATACCGGTAAGGATGCGTTGTTGCAGAGAGCTGAGCTTGTTTATCATAGACTAAATCCCGTTAAAAGTATTAGAAGTAATTATAGCAGTTTTTGCGTTAAACCCTTATTTCTACGCCCTCTTTGAGTACAGGGATGGTCTGGTATTTGTCATACTCGACATGTGATCCCTCCTGTATCTTGACAAATTTGCGTTTGGTGTAGTCGACAAGATAGTTGCCCGGCTGGTCGGTAGAGAAGTCGACACAGAGTTTGGCGGCAGCATGTAGAACGGATTCAGGAAGGTTTTGCTTGTCGGTACGGATGATGACATGCGATCCGGGGATCTCGCGGGTGTGCATCCAGATGTCGTTACTCTTGGCAGCTTTGAGCAATACCTGATTCTCTTTGGCGTTGCGTCCGACAAGTACCTTATAGTCCTCTATCCAAAAGAGTTCACCTTCGCGCATCTTCTCTTTTTTGCGCTGTGATTTGCCTCGTTTGGGTACAAGAAGTTCCAGTTCGTAGGGCTCTTTTGCCTGTGTGATGGCGTAGTGGATATTGTCATAAAAGCTTTTTTTGCTCTGGAGGTTCTCTTTTTCGATGTGAATGTTTTTGGCTTTGTTCTTGGCACGTTTGGCAAGGTTGAAGTAGTGGTCACTCATACGGTTGACCTTGATATCTTTAGGCAGAGGGATCGTCACTTCGTTACCCTCAAAATCCCATGTTTTAAGCTTGGTGTCGTAGGGTTTTATCTGATAGAGGTTAGCAAGGATGAGGTTGCCGTAGGTGCTGTAGGTGGATGCTTGGGCTTCGAGCTTTTCGGGGCTGGGAAGTTTGTTTATCTCTTTTTGCAGCTTCTCTATCTTTTTGGCTGTCTGGGTAAGCTTTTGCTGCTTCATATGGGCAAGGCGTTGTTGCTGTATGGTGTGGTATCGCTCCTCCAAGATGGTATCGATATCCGTAATATCATTACCGTGATGTTGCTTGTCGGTGCTGTCAGGGGACAGCACCCTACGGGGGATGGGCAGGAGCTCCATCCCCGGCCGTACCACGCGAAATGACTGCTGCCCGTCAATGTGCCGCAGTGCCTCGATGACCGTTTCATTTTCATCGAGCAGAATGGCATTGGTGTTTTTACCGGTAAACTCCAGTTGGAGAAAGACGGTCTGGTTTTTGTAGGCGCTTTTGGGGGCTATTTTGAACCGTAAAATGCGGTCATTCTCCGGTACAGTGACCTCAAGCAGTCTGCTGCCGGCAAGCAGACTGTGCAACAGGGTGTCAAAGGGTGCGTTGTAGCCCTGAAGCGGACGCTGGCTTGGGGCTTTGTAGACAAAACTGTGCCCGCGGGTCATATTGAAAAAGTAGCTTTGCTTTTTGTCAAAAACGATCTCGATGGTGTTGTCCTCGACACGTCTTGCACGAGAGATGAAAGTGAAATCGCTCAGGCGTTTGGCGATGGTTTGCAGTTCGGTAAGTTTCATAGTGTTCCCGTAGGGTGCGTAATTGCGCACCAAATTGAATCTAAAATATCAGGTATACATCCCCAACGAGGAGGTTGGGAACGAGGGTAAAATCATCAATGAAATTCTACCATAACTTTATTTTGCTATAATTCGCGCAATTAATGATAACAATTTTAAGGATTTTCCTATGGGACAAACAATTACCGAAAAGATCTTCTCCGAGCATGCCGGGCGTGACGTCTATGCCGGTGAGATCGTCAGAGTACCGATCGATATGACCATCGGTAACGACATTACCACCCCTATCTCCATCAAAGCCTTTGAAGAGAGTGGGGCAGAGAAACTTGTCAATCCTGACGGTTTTGCCATTGTGATGGATCACTATATCCCTGCCAAAGATATCGCCTCTGCCAATCAGGCAAAGATCAGCCGTGAGTTTGCCTACAAGCATGACCTCAAGTATTTCTTCGATGAAAAAGATATGGGGATCGAGCATGCACTCTTGCCTGAAAAGGGACTGGTCATCCCCGGTGATGTGATCATCGGTGCAGACAGCCACACCTGTACACACGGCGCACTGGGTGCTTTCTCGACGGGGATGGGGAGTACCGACATCTCCTTCTCCATCATCACCGGCGGCAACTGGTTTAAAGTCCCTGAGTCTATCAAGGTTAATCTGATCGGCAAACCGGGCAAACATATCTACGGCAAGGACATCATCCTTGAGCTGATCCGCATCCTTGGTGTGGATGGCGCACTCTACAAAGCGATCGAGTTTACCGGAGAGGGTGTGCAGTATCTTGGTATGAGTGACCGCTTCTCTATGTGTAACATGGCGATCGAAGCGGGTGCCAAGAGTGGTATCTTCGCGATTGATGAGGTATCCCAAGCTTACCTTGATGAGCGTGCTGAAGCAAACGGTGGGCTGCGAAGCGAGCCAAAACTTCACTATTCCGATGAAGATGCGACCTACTGTCAGGAGATCACCATCGATATGGCAAACCTCTCTCCTGTCATTGCCTACCCATTCCTGCCAAGCAACGGAAAGCCCGTAGAGCAGGCGGTAGCCGATGATCTTAAGATCGATCAGGTGATGATCGGCAGCTGTACCAACGGGCGGCTTGAAGATTTGCGTGTTGCCGCAGAGATCGTCAAAGGCAAGCGTGTGGCGAAACATACTCGTATGATTGTTACCCCTGCAACCCAGAAGATCTTGATGCAGGCACAGCATGAAGGGATCATCGATACCCTCATCGAAGCGGGAGCAGTGGTGAGCAACCCAACTTGTGGTGCCTGTCTTGGCGGCTATATGGGTATCCTTGGTGACGGTGAGCGTTGTGTGGCGACAACCAACCGTAACTTTGTCGGTCGTATGGGTGCGCGAACTTCCGAGATCTACCTTGCCAACTCAGCCGTCGCAGCGGCAAGTGCCATTGCTGGGAAGATTGTTGATCCGAGGGATATTTAGTAATGAAACAGGGGATAAAAACTATACTTATAGTTATTAGTCTCTTGTTTTTCTTTTTTTGTTTAAGTGGGTTTATGATGATGGGAAGCTTTTCTGTGCTTGCTCCTGTGGAACAAAAAGAGCATTATCAATTTGTTGTAAACCTATACGTATCTGGCATTATATTGTCTATTCTCTTAGTTCTTTATCTAATATTTTTTGTAAAGACCTCTAAATAAAATTGCTTAAGTTTTCTGTTGTAGATTAAGTAAAATTTTTCTTCTAAAACAGAGTGTATTAAAGCTTTAATTTATAAAGCTGAAACTACTGTTTCTATCTTTTGTTGATTTTGCATAGTATGATGTTCATTATGTATTCCCGATAAAATCAAGGAGTAAACTGGTGAAGATATTTAATTATACATTTTATGTTTCCAGAGATGAGATTGACTTCAACGGGCATGTCCACAACGTTACCTATCTCTCATGGATGATAGAAGCGGCAACAAAACACTCAGAGTCGGTGGGTGCAGGGCATGAAGTGTGTCTGACATATGGTGGTATATGGGTAGCAAAGTCGCACCATATCGAGTACAAAAAACCAGCATTTGAAAATGATGTGTTGCAGATGAAAACATGGATAGAGGATATTGGAAAGATAGCCTCTACACGCAGTTATGAGATTAGCCGCATAGAGGATGGCACCATTGTCTGTGAGGGTGCAACGGAGTGGGTTTTTGTAGACAGTGAAACAATGCGTCCAAAGAAGATACCGGATGAAATTCTGGCAGCATTTATATAAAATTTCAAATTTGACAATTTTTTGACAATTTTAAGTTACAATGCCACTTCAAAATTCAAAATAACAAATTGAATCGATTGTGCCACCCTTGCTGTGAGGCAAGTGTACGGAAAGCCACGGGACTCGATGGGAGTTAGCCGGGTTGCTTGATTTGATCTTAGGAGACTAAATCATGCTAACAAAATCGGTAGTTCTACAGGAATTAAGTAAAGCAAAGATCGCCCATATGCGCTGGGTCAAACGTGCGGATCACCTTATCTCCGGTCTTCCGGTAGACAAAGAGTTTGTCCCCCTTGAGGCAACGACATGCGGTTTTGGAAGATGGCTCTATGGAGACGTAGGCAATAAACTTCGTATTACAGATCGATTTCAGCATCTTATTGAGCAAATTGAGTTTCATCATGACAATCTTCATGATACCTATAGCAAAATATACAGCATCTATTTTGTAATGCCTGAGAAGCGGTCGATTTTGCATAAGATAGTGACTTTTAACAGCAAAAAGGTCTCTGCCAAAGAGAAGGAAGAGGCTAAAAAATACTTTGAACAGTTGAAAAAATCTTCTGAAGACCTGATTGCCCTGCTTGACAGATTTGAGAGAGAGATACGAGAAGCCTCTTCGTTTACAGAATTGAATGAGGTGGTTTAGGTAAGAGATATATTTTTCTCAAGACGTTCCAATATGGGCTCCTGATATTTGACGATCAGTGATTTTGCCTGATCGATGGGTATCCAGGCTGCTTTATCGATTTCCGGGAATGACGCTTTTTGACCGCTGTGCGGCGGCCACTCTATGGTAAACCTATTGGAGTGGATAGCAGTGTCGAAGTCGGCAGGGGTCGTCCAGACATGTAATCTCTTCTGCCCGTTGCTTACATCACCCAAAAAGTGAAAGCTTTGATCCAGACGGTTTGCTGTGAGCTGTTTGCCGGTCTCCTCTTCAAATTCCCGTTTGGCAGCATCCAATAGCTCCTCGCCGGGTTTGGCTTCACCTTTGATAATGCTCCAGCTTCTGGGTCTGTTTTTCCAATAGGGACCGCCCATATGCCCCAAGTAGACCTCTATCCCTCTTGGGGTACGCCGATAGGGCAGAATACCGGCACTCTCTATCATCCTGACTAAAACCCGCTGTTTGGATCGAAGCCGAATCCACCGCCGCCAAAATCGGGGGTACCGAAGCTCTGGTTTGTGAAGCTGGGGTCACTGTATCCGTGATTGAGGGACTCTCCGCGCAGCATGGTGATGTCCATCTTCGGGTCGATCCCTTTGGGGCAGACAGCGGTACACTCGCCGCAAAGCGTACAGTCCCAGATACCGTTTGTCTGCACCACGTCGATCATCTCTTTGGCGGCACCTTCGCGCTTGTCTGCTGTGTAGCGGTAGAGACGGGTAAGGGCGAAAGGACCGAGAAAGTCAGGGTTGACTGCATAAACAGGACAGGCTGAGTAGCAGCTGTCACAGAGGATACAGTCTGTCTGTCGCTCCGTTTTGTGGGAATCTTCCGGAGTCAAGATGGCTTCTTGATAGCGGTGCAGCCATGCCTGACTCTTTTGAAGCGTTGTTTGTGCCTGCTGTTTATCGACTTTGAGATCCCGCAAGATGGGGTGGTACTGCAGCGGCTCAACAGTGTCACCCTCTTTGGGTTTGTAGGCACAGGCGAGTTCCTCTCTTCCGTTGACACGTACAGCACAGGTACCACATACTGAGGCACGGCACCCTGCCGAGAAGGTAAGGGTGGGATCATGCTGCTCTTTGATCTCGTAGAGTGCGGCAAGGAGGGTAAGCCCTTTGGAGATTTGAAAATCCTCAAAGCCTTTGTCTCGTTTGATGGTTATCTTCATGCTTCTGCCTCCCTTTTCCATTGTAAGACAATATGCTTTTTAAAACGGGTATCGTCACTCTGCGGATAGTCACTCCGGTAGTGCGCTCCGCGGCTCTCTTTTCTTGCCAGTGCGGCAGAGATGATGGCAGGGGCAAGCATCAGTGCGTTTTCGAACTCCAAAAACTCTACAAGGTTTTGATTGTTGGTTTTGGATCTGTCCCGGATACCCATATTTTTGAGTGCGACCTGGGTAGCGACCACCTCCTCGAGTGCCTGGGTCAGTCCCGCTTCAGTGCGGACGATACCCACGTTTTCATAAAAGCATCTGCCAAGTGTTTTGCGGTGGGTATAGAAGTCGATCGGAGCATCCTTGGCAAAGAGCTCTTCTATCTTCTTTTGGCATGCGTGCAGTACGTTGTCATCAGCAGGTTTGCTGCTGGCATAGACGGCATGTTTGTAGGCATTTTCTCCGGCAAATCGCCCAAAGGCGGTGATCTCTAGCAGTGAGTTGCCCCCAAGGCGGTTGGCACCGTGCACTTTGGCATTGGCACACTCACCCACGGCAAAACACCCTTTAATGCCGTTTACCTCCAGCGCATAGTCTACATCGATGCCACCCATGGTGTAGTGGGTGACAGGCTTGATGGGGACAAGCTCCGAGACAGGATCAACCCCTTCATGAAGTTTGCAAAGGGCAACCTCTTGAGGGAGCAGTGTCATGAGCTTCTCTTCTCCCAAGTGACGTAGATCCAAAAAGACCTCTTCTTGCTTTTGCAACTGTTCAAAGATCGCACGAGCCACTTCATCACGCGGTTTTAGCTCATCAACAAAGCGTTCTTGTTTGCTGTTGACAAGGTATCCCCCTTCGCCCCGTGCACTTTCACTCATCAAAATGGCTGAATGTTTGAGCCCAGTAGGATGGAACTGTACGAACTCCATATCACTTACCGCCCCGCCTGCACGTAGTACAGCTGCGATGCCGTCTCCAGATGCACCGTACATATTGGTGGTGTAACCGTGGT
>WFYB01000039.1 GCA_015490315.1 Sulfurovum sp.
GCTTGCCGCAAAACCGCGGGGGGTATACCTACTATCCGATGGGACCCGATGAGTTTACCGAGAAACAGCTGGAGTTTACAGCATTTGACGGAGTGAGTTTCCTCGGAGGTTGCTGCGGTACGACCCCACAGCATATCCAGGCACTGAAAAAAGCGGTAGGCTCTCTTAAGCCCAAAGCACCTTCAGGTTCTATCAAACCCAGCATTGCATCACTCTTTAACACTGTCGAGCTCTTTCAGGAGCCTGCTCCTCTGCTCATTGGAGAGAGAAGCAATGCTACAGGTTCCAAGGCATTCCGTGAGCTGATCCTTGCAGGTGACTACGAAGGGACGCTGACAGTCGGTCAGGCTCAGGTACGTGACGGGGCGCACTGTCTGGATGTTAACGTCGAGTTTGCCGGACGTGACGGTGCGAAAGATATGCGTGCGGTAATGGAACTCTACAACCAAAAGATTCCTATCCCTCTCATGCCCGATGCGACCCGTGTCAATACGATGGAGGAGGGACTCAAGTGTATCGGCGGCAAGCCTATCATCAACTCAGTCAACCTTGAAGATGGTGAGGAGAAGCTTGATGCTATCTGTGGCTTGTCAAAGAGGTACGGTACAGCACTGGTCTGTCTGACCATCGATGAGAAGGGGATGGCTAAGACCAAAGAGGAGAAGCTTGCCGTAGCTGAACGGCTCTATGATCTTTGTGTCAACCGCCACGGTATCGCACCGCACAACCTTATCTTCGATGTGCTGACCTTTACGGTAGGGTCTGGAGATGAGGAGTATCGCGATGCTGCCATACAGACACTCGAAGCGATACGCGAACTGCACAAGCGTCACCCCGAAGTGGGCTCGACACTTGGACTGAGCAACATCTCTTTCGGACTGGACAAGCATGCCCGTATGTATCTCAACTCGGTCTTTTTGCACCACTGTATCGAAGCGGGGCTTACCTCTGTCATCATCAACGTCAAGCATATCATCCCGCTGAGTAAGATGAGCAAAGAGGATATCGAAGTATGCGAGGAGTTGCTCTTCCATCCTGATGACCAGTCACTCTTCAAGTTCATAGAGCACTTTTCGGACAAGGTTGTTGATACTGACGCGAACGATGAAGCCTATGATGCGATGAACACCGAAGAGAAGATCGCAAGACTGCTTATGGATGGGGATAAGGAGCGCATGATACCGCTGGTAGAGGAAGCACGTCATGAGATTCATCCTGACCGTATCGTCAATGAGATCCTGATCGATGCGATGAAAGTGGTCGGTGAGCTCTTTGGCAGCGGACAGATGCAGCTGCCTTTTGTCCTGCAGAGTGCAGAGACGATGAAAGCAACAGTGGACTATCTCAATCCCTACCTTACCAAACAGGAGAAGGAGACAGATACCACACTGGTGATCGGTACCGTCAAAGGGGATGTACACGATGTGGGCAAGAACCTGGTCGATATCATCCTCAGTAATAACGGATTCAAGGTGATCAATGTCGGTATCAAAACCGAGCTGGAGACCTATCTCGATGTGATGAAGGAGAAAGAGATCCATGCGATCGGTATGAGTGGACTGCTGGTCAAATCGACTGCTGTCATGAAGGACAATCTGGAGACGATGGCAGAGATGGGACTGACGATTCCTGTCCTGCTTGGCGGTGCGGCACTGACGCGCTCTTTTGTCGATGACTTCTGCCGTCCTATCTACAAAGGGCCAATCTTCTACTGTCGTGATGCTTTTGACGGTGTGATCGCAATGAGCCGCATCGAGAAGTATAATGAAGAGATCAAAACAAATCCGGATGCCGTGCTCGATACACGCCTTGCCGGCGACATGGTAGAACGGGAGAAAAAAGAGAAAAAAGAGGTGGTTATCCCTCCTTTTGAGGAGATAAAACTGCCTGAACCTGTCGATATCCCTACACCGCCGTTTTGGGGCAGACGGGTACTGCAAAAAGAGGATCTCGATCTTGATATGATCTTCGATTGGGTCAATCAACGCTCGGTGATCAAAATGCACTGGGGCTACAAATCCAAGGGGATGAGCAAAGAGGCATATCAGAAACTGCTTGATGAGACAGTCTATCCCGCCTATGAGAGACTGAAGCGGGAGTTTATCGAAAAGGGGCTTTTCGAGCCGACAATCATCTACGGCTACTATCCGGTACGAAGCAATGATCAGGAACTGCTGGTCTTCCCTGAGATAGAGGGATGGAATGTCGATGCCAATGCCAACCGTGAGCCTTTCAAAGATGTGGTGGGGCGTGCAGAGTATGCTTTCAGCTTCCCCAGACAGGGACGAAAGCCTCACCGGGCGCTGAGCGACTTCTTCCGCCATGAGCGTCACGATGTACTGCCGATCACCTGTGTGAGTGCCGGACCGAAGTTTTCCGCTTATGAGAAAGAGCTCTACGATGCCGGCAAATATCTGGAGTACAACATGGTGCACGGCTTCTCAGTCGAGCTTGCCGAAGCACTGGCAGAAGTGGCACACAAGCAGATCCGTATCGATCTTGACCGGCTCGGCAAAGGAGAGAAGCCAAACCTCAGAGATGTCCGGATGAATAGATACCCGGGTGCACGCTACTCCTTTGGCTATCCTGCTTGTCCCGATCTGGAACAGAGCCGCATTATCTTTGATCTTCTGCGTCCCGAAGAGTTCGGCATTGAGCTAAGCGAGACATTCCAGATACACCCCGAGCAGAGTACAACTGCCCTGGTGGTGCACCATCCAAAGGCGACATACTATGCCGTCTAATCCCTCAAAAGAGATCAAAAAAGGTATCTACAGACACTATAAAGGCAATGAATATGAGGTGCTCATGACCGCACGTCACTCCGAAACAGAGGAGTGGGTGGTGGTCTATCGTGCACTGTATGG
>WFYB01000040.1 GCA_015490315.1 Sulfurovum sp.
ACATCCCGCCGTTGACTTTTAGGGTTTCACCGGTGATGTAGGAGGCATGGTCTGAAAGCAAAAAGGCTACGGCATCAGCCACCTCTTCGGGTTTGCCGAATCTCCCCATAGGGATCTTGGAGGTGAAGGCATCTTTGACCTCATCTTTGAGTACATCTGTCATCTCTGTAGCGATGAAGCCGGGAGTAATGGTATTGTAGCGGATATTGCGCGGTGCCGCTTCGATCGCGAAGCTTTTGGTCATGGCGATCACACCGCCTTTGCTCGCAGAGTAGTTGACCTGTCCCGCATTGCCTGTCTCCCCTACGATAGAGGCGATATTGACCACCGATCCAAAGCGCTTCTTGCCCATCACTTTCACCGCTTCACGACACCCGATAAAGGTTGATTTGAGATTGGCTTCGATCACCTGCATGAACTCTTCTGTCTTCATACGCATTGCCAGTTTGTCATTGGTGATGCCCGCATTGTTGACCAGATAGGAGAGCTCGCCGTCACTCTCGACGATCTTCTTGATCGCAGCGACAAATGCCGCTTCGTCACTCACATCAAATCCGATTATCTCAGCCTGACCGCCTGCCGCTTCGATCTCTGATTTGACCGCGTTTGCTTCAGCTTTTCCGCTGCGGTAGTTGACCCATACTTTCAGACCCATCTGGGCAAGTCTCTTTGCGATCTGCGCACCGATCCCTCGGCTCGCTCCTGTGACCAATACATTCGTTCCAGAAAATTTCATTATTTACCTTTAAAAAAATTTGGGCATATTGTAGCATAAATCAGATCAGCGGCTCATCCATCTCTTCAGGGATCTCAAGCCCCATTAGTTTGAGTACCGTCGGTGCGACATTGTTCAGACCGCCGCCCTCTTTGACCTTCTCCACGCCGTCCGCTTTGACCCAGAGCCAGACATCTCCAACCGTATGGTTGGTGAGCACATGCCCCTGGGCATCCCGCATCTCTTCACAGTTGCCGTGGTCAGAAGTCAGGACGATATTGTACCCCTGCTCCTCAGCCTTTCGCATGATCTTTCCAAGCTCGGTATCGACGGCACTGACCGCCTGACAAGCTGCCTCATAGTTGCCGGTATGCCCGACCATATCACCGTTGGCGAAATTAACCACGATAAAATCGTATGCTTCATCCATTGCCGTACGTACCGCTTCGCCTACCTGGGGCGCGGACATCTCAGGCTTAAGATCATAGGTCTTGACATCCGGACTGGGGATCAGCACGCGGCTCTCCCCCTCATACGGGGTCTCTATACCGCCGTTGAGGAAGAAGGTCACATGGGCATACTTCTCCGTCTCTGCCGTATGCAATTGTCTCAGCCCTGCTTTGGAGATCACCTCTGCAAGGGTATTTTTCGGTGCCTCTTTGGGGAAGAGCACCCCATACGGGAAACTCGCATCATACTGTGTCATCGTTGCGATATGCAGCGGGATATAGTCACGCTCGAAGGCATCAAAACTGGGATCGCCGAGTGCAGTTGTGATCTCCCGCATCCTGTCTGAACGGAAATTGGTCATGATCACCGCATCGCCTTCATGCATCCCGTCATAACCGGCAAAGGCAACAGGCTCTATAAACTCATCGGTCTCCCCCTTGGCATAACTTGCATCGATGTATTCTGACGGAGCGAGATCGGTTTTGGGCTCTGCCTGGACAATGGCTCGGTAACCTTTTTCGATACGCTCCCATCGATTGTCCCTGTCCATCGTATAAAAACGTCCCCCAAGTGTCGCAATAGAGATATCCTCATCTGTGATCGCTTCGATCTGCTTTAGATACTCCTTTGCCGAGGTAGGGCTGACATCCCTGCCGTCCGTGATCAGATGCAAGAAGACCTTTTTGCCTTTGGCTTTGGCGATCTGTGCCAGACCGATCGTATGCTCGATATGCGAATGTACCCCGCCGTCACTCATCAGTCCTATCAGATGCACCCTGTCACTCTGGGCAAGTGTTTCATTGAGTACTTTGTTCTGGGCGAGCGAACCATCCTTGAGTGCGAGGGATATCTTGACAAGATCCTGATAGAGCACGCGTCCGCTGCCTATGGTCATATGTCCTACTTCAGAGTTGCCCATCTGCCCCTGGGGCAACCCCACACTCAGCCCGTGTGTCGAGATGAGTGCATGCGGCACCTCCTCAAAAAGTGTGTCGTAGGTCGGCTTGGAGGCATCTTTGAAGGCATTGCAGCTGCTGTCGGGTTTGCAGCCGATACCGTCAGTAATGATCAAAAGGGTTTTCTTGATATCTTTTTTTTCTGTTTGCATCTGCATTGTCCTGACTTAAAATTTATTGAAATAATAGTAAAATAACCTTGCTTAAACATAAAGGAAAAAGAATAGATGTTATATACCCTTGCCCACCTTCTCGATATTAATCTTTTCACCTATATCTCTGTACGTGCCGGATTTGCTTTTTTGATCGCTTTTGTGCTTACCCTTTGGCTCATGCCAAAATACCTTGCCTGGGCGATCTCCAAAAAGGCAAACCAGCCCATCAGCAAATATGTCCCTGCCCATGAAGGCAAGCGCCATACACCCACTATGGGCGGTGCAATCTTTCTTATCTCTACCCTTATAGCCGTCTTGATCACTGCCGACCTGGGAAACATCTATGTCTGGGGCGGTATCATCACACTGCTTGGCTTCGGGCTTGTCGGATTTCAGGATGATCTGGGCAAAGTACTCAGCGGTGACAACCTCGAAGGACTTACCGCAAGAGGCAAGATGGGGCTGCTTGCAGTTATCGCTGCTATCGTTACCGGGTTGCTTCTCTACAGCGGATTTACGACAGAGTTCTATATCCCTTTTTACAAAAAGCCACTTTTTGACATGGGCTATGCCGCGATCCCTTTTTGGGTACTGGTATTTCTGGCGACCACCAACGCTGTCAACCTCACCGACGGACTTGACGGACTGGCGACCGTGCCTTCCATCATCGCTCTCTTTACCCTTGGGATCATCGTCTATGTAACCGGTCATGCGATCTTTAGCAGCTATCTGCTTGTCCCTAATATCAAAGGGGTAGGTGAAGTGATGATCCTCGCAGCAGCACTCGCAGGCGGGCTAATGGGCTTTTTATGGTACAACTCCTATCCGGCGGAGGTCTTCATGGGCGATACCGGATCTCTGGCGCTCGGCGGCTTCATCGCCTACCTGGCGATACTGGGCAAGAGTGAAGTGCTCCTGATCCTCATAGGTCTTATCTTTGTCATCGAAACGGTCTCCGTGATCCTGCAGGTGGGCAGCTTCAAGCTGCGTCAGAAACGTATCTTCCGTATGGCACCGATCCACCACCACTTCGAACTCAAAGGGTGGGCAGAGAACAAGATCATCGTCCGATTCTGGATGATCGCTTTTATTGCCAATATTTTGGCGTTGATCAGCTTTAAATTTAGATAATATGAAGCACTGAGTGTTGAGCGCTGAGTGCTGAGAGATTTCAACTCACAACCAACATTGTGCTAAAATCTCACAACTACACTACTCTAAAGGATCAATAGGATGCCATACCCGACCGAAGAGCCACACTCCTACCTCCTACCTCCTACCTCCTACCTAGCCAAAGAGAGCCTCTCTCTCTTTGGCTACGGTCTCACCACAAAAGCCATTGCCCGCAAGCTCGGCGGAGGCTGCACCTTTTTCGATGACAATTGCCAAACACCCTATAC
>WFYB01000041.1 GCA_015490315.1 Sulfurovum sp.
GCAACTGCAGCGGCACAACTGACAGCATTCTTCACCAAGATACTGCCTTTTTCTTTCGAGACGATCATTCTCTATATGCCTGTTTTTCTCTCAGCACTCATCGTTGTGCCTATCATCCTCATAGCAAAGAGTCTGGGTGATCTCGAAATGGGTCTTGTTGCGGCGCTGCTGGCATCGATAGCGTGGAGCTACTACAACAGAACGATGGCGGGGTACTACGATACCGATATGCTCAATGTCGTCCTTCCTATGTTCCTGCTATGGTCGGTGATGCTCGCCATAGATACCAACAAGAACATCTATCTGCTCATTACGGCGATCGACATCCTGATCTACAGGTGGTGGTACCCGCAGTCCTACTCCCTTGAGTTCGCGTTTTTTGGATTTATACTCTTTTATACGCTTGTGTTCGATAGAAAAAACACTTTTAGCTACAAGCTGATGGCGATCATGATGTTTGCGATGATGAATGCCAATGGGTTCATCCGCCTAGGAGTAGTGGTTTGGGTGTACTATATCTTCACACAGAAGAGATTTGATAAGTATATCTACTACATGTTGGGACTTTCCGTTGTCGCTTTTTTTGCAACGGGTGGTTTTAGCCCCATATGGGCACAGCTAAAAGATTATGTTTTTAGAGAACGTGTTGTTGTAGAAGAAAAAGGGCTTGGACTGCACTTCTTTACAGTGATGCAGACGGTCCGCGAAGCGGGGAAGATTCCTTTTGAGACCTTTGCCAACCGCATCAGCGGGCATGTCGTGACTTTTGTCATCTCGCTTGTCGGGTATGTGTATCTGCTTTACAAAAAACCGATCATGCTCTTTTCGCTGCCGCTTGTGGGGCTTGGCTTTTTGGCCTATGTCGGGGGGCTGCGATTTACTATCTATGCCGTACCTGTCCTTGCACTTGGCATCGCTTTTTTGATAACGCAGCTTGCTTCGAAGATGCCTACAAAGAGACTGCAGTACCTCACCATAGCCACGCTCACTTTGGCGACACTCTACCCGAACTACAAACATATAGAAGCCTACAATGTACCGACGGTTTTTACTGCCAAGGAGGTAGAGGTGCTTGACAAGCTCAAGCATATAGCGGGTCGCGAAGACTATGTGGTTTCGTGGTGGGATTATGGCTACCCGATCCGCTACTATACCGATGTGAAGACACTTGCAGATGGAGGCAAACACAGCGGGAGTGTGAACTTCCCTGTCAGTTTCATGCTTACCCACCCACAGCAGGAGGCCGCGAAGATGGCGCGTCTGGATGTGGAGTACACGGAGAAGACCTTTGCTTTTAAGAAAAAGCACAAAAAAGAGATCGAAGACAAAAACATCACTATATTTTCCAATATAGAGCAGATGACAAAGGATTATGGGTTTGATGATACGAACAGGTTTTTGGAAGCTTTGAAAGAGCCGAACTTCACTCTGCCGAAGAAAACACGCGACATCTACTTCTATCTGCCTTTTAGGATGCTCGATATCTATCCGACTGTGACACTCTTTAGCAACATCGACCTTATGACGGGGCATCAGCTCAAGCGACCGTTTTTTTATGTCAGTCGAAGGTTCAAAGACATAGGCACGCAGATCCAGATAGGGCCAAACATCTTCCTGGATAAGCGTACTCTCAAACTTACCATCGGTAACAAAACAGTGCCTATCCACAGGTTCGTGCAGACACAGTACGCTAAAGATGGCAAGTTGCACAAAAATATCCAGATCGTTGACATCGCATCCAACATCAATGTCATCTATATGGCAAGTTATGGTACGATACTCATCGTTGATGATAAGACTTATGACTCGCTCTACATACAGCTTATGGTGCTGGAGAACTACGATCCGGATCTCTTCGAGCCGGTTATCCTGACCCCATATGCCAAAGTTTACAAGTTAAAGGTTTGATCATGCTAAAGATAAGAAAATGTCTCTTCCCTGCTGCCGGCTACGGTACGCGTTTTTTACCGGCTACCAAGGCGATCCCAAAGGAGATGCTGCCGGTCCTTACCAAGCCGCTTTTGCAGTATGGTGTCGAGGAGGCACTCAGTGCCGGTTGTGAGATCATGGCGATTGTGACGGGTCGCGGGAAGCGGGCGATCGAGGATCATTTCGATATCAGCTACGAACTCGAGCATCAGATCAAAGGAACATCCAAGGAGCACTATCTGACAGAGATCCGCTCCATCATCGAGCAGTGTACTTTCACTTATACAAGGCAGAGAGAGATGAAGGGGCTGGGGCATGCGATCTTGACAGGTGAGAGCCTTATAGGCAGAGAGGAGAGCTTTGCGGTGATCCTTGCAGATGATCTGTGTGACAACGCCGAAGGAAAGACGGTGCTTTATCAGATGGCGGAGGTGCATAAGCGCTATCCTGAATGCTGTGTGGTTGCCATTGAGGAGGTGCCGCGTGATGAGACCAACAAGTATGGCGTGATCGCCGGCGAAGAGATCGAAGAGGGACTTATAAAGGTAAGCGATATGGTCGAGAAGCCGGACCCGCAGGCTGCACCGAGTAACTACGCCATCATTGGGCGCTACATCCTCCTGCCTGAGATCTTCGAGATCCTCGAGCATACGCAACCTGGCAAAGGCGGAGAGATACAGATAACCGATGCGCTTTTGGAGCTTGCCAAGCAGGGCAAGGTGCTGGCCTACAAGTTCCACGGCAGACGCTTTGAC
>WFYB01000042.1 GCA_015490315.1 Sulfurovum sp.
GATCTGAACAATGCCGGGATCGCGGCAAGTACAGGGTCTGCATGTGCATCAGAAGATCTCGAAGCCAACTCCGTCATGGAAGCGATCGGTGCAGATGATGATCTCGCACACACTGCGATCCGCTTCTCTCTGAGCCGCTATACGACACAAGAGGAGCTTGACTATACGCTCGATGTCGTCAAAAAGGCGGTCGAGAGACTCAGAGGGATATCGAGTACCTACTCCTATGCCCCTGAGGGTCATGTGAGCGGGCTTGAGGCACATCATTAGAGTTAAGAGTTAAGAGTTAAGAGTTAAGAGTTAAGAACAGTAATTTGACATAGAGACCTTTGTCAAGAAAATAAAGAATTATAAAGGAAGCAATAATGGGAATGGATAGTTTGATCGGCGGTACCATCTGGGATGAGTACAGCCAAAAAGTAACAGACCTTATGAACAACCCGAAAAATATGGGTGAGATCACTGAAGAGCAGGCAAAAGAGATGGGCGCACAACTCATCGTAGCTGATTTCGGTGCGGAGAGCTGTGGAGATGCTGTGCGTCTCTACTGGGCAGTAGACCCCAAAACGGACAAGATTCTCGAATCGAAGTTCAAAAGTTTCGGATGCGGTACCGCGATCGCAAGCTCCGATACCATGGCAGAGCTCTGTAAAGGCAAAAGCGTTGACGAAGCGGTCAAGATCACCAATATCGATGTAGAAAAAGCAATGCGTGATGAGCCCGACACCCCTGCGGTACCACCGCAAAAGATGCACTGCTCGGTTATGGCATACGATGTCATCAAGAAAGCGGCGGCACAATACAAGGGTGTCGATATGGAGAGTTTCGAAGAGGAGATCATCGTCTGTGAGTGTGCACGTGTAAGCCTCTCGACCCTCAAAGAGGTGATCCGCCTCAATGACCTGACTACTGTCGAGCAGATCACCGACTATACCAAAGCGGGCGCCTTCTGTAAATCCTGTATCAAGCCGGGCGGACACGAAGAGAAAGATATCTATCTTGTTGACCTGCTTGAAGAGTATGAGAAAGAGAAGATGGCAAAAGCAGCGGATGCTTCGGCATCCGGAAGTGATGCATCCTTTAGAGAGATGACCATCGTACAGAAGATCAAAGCAGTCGACAAGGTCGTCGATGACAATATCCGCCAGATGCTGGTCATGGACGGTGGAGATATGGAGATCCTCGATATCAAAGAGAACGGTGAAAACATCGATATCTATATCCGCTATCTCGGTGCCTGCAGCGGCTGTGCAAGCTCAAGCACCGGTACACTTTTTGCCATCGAGAATATCCTCAAAGAGAAGCTCGATCCAAGCATCAGAGTCCTCCCTATCTAATAAAGAGCCTTTTTGGCTCTCCTCTTTTCTGCTTACCTCTGCCTTTGTGCTATAATCATTAGTAAATACGGAACTATTGTCAATATATAAAAGGATAAGAGATGGAAAAGACCGCACCCGATACAAACCACAAAGAGCAAAATGAGACGATAGATGTCGAAACGATCACAGAAGCATCCTTCAAAGCAGCCGATCCTGAGCAAAAACGCAAAATCATAGAGGCAGTGCTTGACAAAGATGTACGTCCTATGCTCATCATGGATGGAGGCAATATAGAGGTACTTGATATCAAAGAGAACGGTGAGCACACCGATATCTATATCCGCTATCTCGGTGCCTGCAGCGGCTGTGCTGCATCGAGTCTGGGGACACTCTATGCGATCGGCAACACACTTCGCCAAAAACTCGGAGAGAATATCAGGGTTTCGCCGGTATGATCTTCTCAACCATCAGCTGCAATGTGGTATTGCCTCTAAAGTGATTTTCATTGACGGTAAAGATAAGATCTACCACACTCCCTGCCTCGTATCTCTCCTCTGTTTTAAACTGCACCCCCTGCATCACGATCCCTTTTTGCGTAAAGGCAAAGCGTAGATGCTCACCGTTTTTTCCCATAGGATCGGCTTGGAGGATGGTGACATCAGCAGCAATGAATTTGGGTACAGGATTGCCCTGTCCGTATGGTTCGTAACGCTTCAGTAGCGCCGTAAGTTCAAATGTGATCTCCTTAAAATCGAGCTCTCCGACTATCTCCCCATTACTGCCGGTCTCATCTGTCAGGCTTTGCGGATAATGCAGTTGCAGCTCTGAACGAAAGTCCTCAAACGCATCCAACTTGAGGCTCAAACCTATTGCAGCCTGATGCCCGCCAAATTTCTCGAGATACCCACGGCTCTCTTCGACCAGTCTAAAGAGATCACAATTGCCAAAACTCCTGCCGCTCCCTTTGAGAATACCCTCTTTGTTTTGACTCAGGATGATGCAGGGTTTTTCATGACGGTGTGCCACACGGGCAGCGACAATACCCACTACCCCTTCATGCCAATCCTCGCCATACGCCACAAGCACCTGATCCTCTGAGTCTACCTGTGCCAATGCCTTGGCTGTCAGGTCTGCTTCTGTCTCTTTACGTAATGTATTGAAGGCAATGAGACGTTCCAGTCTCACTCTCGCATCATAGATATTGGTCGAAGCCAGAAATGCAACGGCATGTGATGCATCATCCATCCGCCCTGCACTGTTGATGAGGGGAGCAAGAAAATAGGCGATATCCTCTGCATTCAACTCTGCTTTGCCGCTGTGTTCCAAAAATGCCTTGATACAGGGTCTTTGGTGTGCATTGAGTGCTTTGATACCTGCTTGTACCATCGTACGGTTGATGTGCTGAAGCGGCATCATATCTGCAATGATCGCTATCGCCACCAGTTCAAGATACGCGATCATATTGATCTTTATCTCCAGTGCATTCTTGAGTGAAGCGATCAGATACCATGCGATCTGGGCACCGCACACATCGCTGTAGGGGAAAGTGCATTCAGGCTGTTTTTGGTCGATGATCGCATAGGCATCGGGGATCTGGGGAGGGAGCAGATGGTGATCGGTAATGATCAGATCGATCCCTTTGGCTTTACAGAGTGCGGCAGCACCCACTGCAGAGATACCGTTATCGACTGTAACGATAAGATCACTCTCTTCGATACGCGGTATGATCGCTGCAGAGAGTCCGTAACCGTCTCTAAAACGGTTTGGGATGATCCACTCTACAGGATAGTCGATCTCATCGAAAAAGAGCTTCATCAACGTCGTAGAGGTGACACCGTCGACATCATAGTCCCCAACAATCGTAATCTTCTCTTGATGACGAATCGCATGGACGATACGATCGGTCGCTTTTTGCATATCTTTGAATGCAGAAGGCTGGGGAAGATCCTTCAAAGAGAGAAACCCCTCTTCAAAACGACGCTTGAGCAACTCTTCTAACGCTTGAAGCGTTAATGCAGGGTACATTTAGTTTTTGTGTTTATGGGCTGCATCCACAAAAGCGAGGATGGCAGGGTTGGGGTTTTGGAGTCTGGAGGTAAATTCTGGGTGGAACTGCACACCGAGGAACCACGGATGATCTTTGACCTCAACCGCTTCGATCAGACCGCCGGACTCTCCGGTGATCTCAAGACCGTTGGCTTCAAACGCCTCCCTGAATTTTGGGTTGGCTTCATAGCGGTGTCTGTGTCTTTCATAGATCACTGGACTGTCGTAAGCAACTCTCAGTCTACTATCCTCTTTGGTCTCACACTCATATTCACCCAGTCTGAGCGTGCCGCCCATCGGTGAAGTAGTAGTACGTACCTGCTTCGAACCGCTCGCATCGATAAACTCATCGATCAGATAGATGATAGGATTGGCTGTATTTTCATCAAACTCCACCGAGTTTGCATCTTCCAATCCCAGAACGTTTCTGGCGAACTCTACCATACTCAGCTGCATCCCCAGACAGATACCGAGGAAGGGTACTTTATTCTCTCTGGCAAAACGGATCGCTTCGATCTTCCCTTCGACACCGCGCTCACCAAAACCGCCGGCGACAAGTATCCCGTCAACATCCTGCAAGAATTTTTCTGCTGATTCATCTTCTATCTTCTCGCTGTCAACCCATTTGATCACCACTTTGGTATCGAGATGTGCACCGGCATGGATCAACGCTTCAGTCAGTGATTTGTAAGACTCTTTGAGATCGAGATATTTACCCACAAAAGCAATCTTCATCTCATCTTCGGGCATGATGATCTTGTGTACCAGAGAGGTCCACTCATCCATCTGCGGTTTGCAGTTCTCGAGTTCAAGCTGCTTACAGATCGGTGCAAGGATATCCTGTTTGAGGAAATTGAGCGGTACTTCATAGATCGTTTTGGCATCCTCTGCGACAATCACAGAATCCTCTTCCACATCACAAGAATAGGCGATCTTCCGTTTGATATCCGTATCGACAGGCACTTCCGCACGCAATACCAGCATATGCGGAGCAATACCGATACGTCTAAGCTCCTGTACGGAGTGTTGGGTAGGTTTAGTCTTGAGTTCTCCTGCTGCTTTGATATAAGGCAGCAGTGTGACATGGACATTCATCACCCTGCTCTTGCCAAGCTCATGCTTGATCTGTCTGATCGTCTCCAAAAAAGGCAGTCCTTCGATATCTCCGGTGGTACCGCCAAGCTCTACGATAAGTATATCCTTGCCTTCTCCTGCAAGATAGATACGCTCTTTGATCTCATTGACGATATGGGGAACAACCTGGATAGTCTTGCCAAGGTACTTCCCTTTTCTCTCGTTTTCGATGACCGTTTTATAGACTTGTCCTGTAGTGAAGTTGTTGTTTTGGGTCAGTGAAGTATCGAGAAAACGCTCATAGTGTCCCAGATCCAGATCGGTCTCCGCGCCGTCTTTGGTGACAAAAACCTCTCCATGCTCCAACGGAGACATAGTACCAGGATCGACATTGATATAAGGGTCAAGCTTAAGCACCCCTACTCTCTGTCCAGTATGTTTCAACAGAGTACCTATACTGGCTGCTGTGATCCCTTTACCCAAAGAACTCAATACACCGCCTGTAACAAAAATAAATTTTGTCTGATTATCACTCATATAACATTTTTCCTTTTTTATGCAACGATCGGCATAATGATTGTAATAAAATTATCGCTTTTGACGATGAAAGGCAGACTCGGTTCATTGAATTCCATGAGGAACTCATTTTTGTCCACCTGGGAGATAAAATCAAGGATATATCTGCTGTTAAACGAAATTTCAAATTTGTCATTCAATCCTGTCTGCAATTCTATCTCTGTTTTGGCTTCGACATTGTCTGCGCTCAAAGAGTGGAATATGATAGTATCTGAGAGCAGTGTCATTTTGATCTCCTGAGAGATCGTAGTGATCATTTTGATCGCATCGATCATCTCTTTTTTAGGGAGCGTGACCTGATGTTTGGTAGATGCAGGAATGATCCTCTGATAGTCAGGGAATTTTCCGTTGATCAATCTGGTATAGAAAAAGTAGTTTTCATTGGTGATGATAAGGTTAGTCTCATCATAGAAGATATCGATCTGATCGAGGAAAAGTTTTTGGATTTCCAAAATCGCTTTTTTGGGTACGATCAGAGAAAGCGGTTCACTGTTGGTACTTGGGATGGTTGCGATAGCCAGTCTTCTTGTATCTGTTCCTACAAGATCAGTAGCATCCTCTTTGATATTGATCAATGCTCCATTGAGTTCAAACTTCGGATTGTTTGTATCGATTGCCGGTGAGATCTTTTTGAGATTCTGAATAAGACTGAGGGAATCAAGAGAGATCTGAGGTTTGTCATCGATTGTTGGAAAAGAAGGATAGGCGTTGGCATCGAAGGTAGGGAGTTTGAACTTGGAGTGTTTCTGTTTAATAATTAGTGTATTGTCAAGAAGTTCAAGCACAATTTCATCATCTTTGAGTATTCGGATAATATCCAACAGTTTCTTTCCATGGGCAGTAAAGCTCCCCGGTTGATCGATATTTATCTGGTCAGTGACGATTTTCAAACCTATTTCACCGTCTGTTGCTTTGACTACACATTTGTCATCCTGTGTAGTAAAGAGCAGATGAGAAGTGATCTGACTTGCATCTTTTTTTTCCAAGAAAGGCTGGAGATTGATGAGTATGGATTCGATGATTTGTTTCTGTGCTCTGATCTTCATTGAAATTCCTTTTAATTTTTAATATTTTAGTACGTAGTAGTAGCTCTCGATGAAAGTGTGAAAAACTACTCTGCGTCCCGTAATATCGACAGGTTTGCGATTGTGATCTTTTATAGCAAGATTCACATCTCTTCACTTATAAAATTATATCTTTTTTTTATTCAAGTTTTATGACCTCCTGAATTAGTCGATACTCTTTTGGATATCTGTGTGTATTTTGTTGGAGAGTTCTTCAAGCAGTACTTTGAAATTTTCGTCGTTTTCTATGATCTCATTGATCTTTTTCATTGCATGCGAGATAGCAGTATGGTCTTTCATTCCGAAGTAGAGTGCGATCTGCGGCATAGAGTTTGGTGTGAGATTTCTGGCGAGGTAGATAGCGGTTCTTCTGGCATTGACGACATTTTTGGTACGTTTTTTTGATTTGATATCACTCGGTTTGACGTTGAGTTCGCGTGAGACGATCTTGACGATATCATCAATGGTAATGTTCTCTTTTTTCTCTTTGAGCTGGTCTTTGATGGCATTTTGTGCAAAATCGAGGGTAATCTCCTGACCGAGCATGGAGCTAAGCGCATTGAGTTTGATGATTGTCCCTTCGATCTCACGTATATTGTCACCCATGTGTGTAGCGATAAAATGGATGACATCCTGTGAAAGTCTGATACCGTCAAGTTCGCACTTTTTTTGGATGATAGCTATTTTGGTCTCAAGACCCGGAGGCTGGATATCAGCCATCAGTCCCCACTCGAAACGGCTTCGGAGTCTGTCGACAAGTCCGGCAATCTTGTTGGGCGGACGGTCAGCGGTCATAACGATCTGTTTGTTATTGTTGTAGAGTTCATTGAAAGTATGGAAAAATTCCTCCTGTGTTTGCTCTTTTCGGGAGAGAAACTGGATATCATCGATCAGCAGCAGATCACACTCTCTAAACCGGTCTCTGAATCTATCCATGGTCTGTGATCGTAGATGGGAGGTAAAGGAGTTCATAAACTGTTCAAGGGTGGTATAGATCACTGTATTGCCAAGCTCGATATGGTAGTTTCCTATGGCTTGAAGGAGGTGTGTTTTTCCCAGACCGACCCCTCCGTAGATGAAGAGGGGGTTGTACTGTTTCCCTGGCTTTTCCGCGACGGACTTTGCTGTCGTATAGGCAAACTGGTTGGAATCACCCACGATGAAGCTTTCGAAGGTTAAAGAGGGGTTGAGATAGGTGCTTTTCGAGCTGCTTTTCTCGGTACTCTGTTTGGAAGCTGTTTTTTTGGCAGGGCTTGTTTTGCCGACATTGATCACGATCTCCGGCTTGATACCGTTTTGCAGTTCAAAGAGATGGCGGAGTTTTTCGACATACTTGGTTTTGACCCATTTGGCGATGAGCATATTGGGTGCATTGAAGTAGACGATATTGCTTCTGGAGTGCTTGGTATCATAGATCAGTTTTTTGATATAGCGCTCATATTCGGTTTCGCTGATCTCTTTTTTGAGCTCAAAAAGTACTTTTTGTCCGATATTCATAGAGATGTAACCTTTTATACTTGTGATAGCATGTTCTGTTTTTGAAGTACTTTTTCACAGTTTTGAAAAGTAACAGATACAAATGTGAATAACTTGTGATATTTTAGCCAAGATAAGCTAAAATAAGGCTATTAACGATGGTTGAATAATCTTATTCACTATGTGAACAAAGGTGTGAATGAATATTTTAGGAATAGACCCCGGAAGCCGCAATCTCGGCTATTGCATCATATCCTGGGACGGCAAAAGCTTTTCACTGGTAGAGGCTGGATTGTTGAGAATCAAGTCCAAAGAGCTGCAGGAGCAGATCATAGAGCTTGTTGAGGGGATAGATATGATCCTAAAGAGCCACAAAGTGGATGAGGTGGCGATCGAAGATATCTTCTTTGCGTTCAATCCAAAGTCGGTTTTGAAGCTTGCACAGTTTCGCGGGGCGCTCTCTTTGAAGATCCTGCAGGAGGTAGGCTATTTCTACGAATATACGCCGCTTCAGGTCAAAAAGGCGGTAACCGGCAACGGCAAGGCTACCAAAGAGCAGGTAGCTTTCATGGTCAAGCGGCTCTTTGGGATCAAAAAGGAGATCAAGCCGCTCGATATCACCGATGCGATGGCGATCTCTCTGGCGCACCTGCAGCGGGTGAAGATGCGTAAATAGGATTTATTTGATGTAAGGCTAATTGGAGAGCGGTTTTTGGGCTCTCTTTTGCTCTTTGATGGTAATCAGACGTTTTTTGGGTACGGTAAATGTCGCTTTTTTATGTCCCTGAGAGGATTCATAGATGATCTGGTCATACATATAGATATCGTTTTTAAAGTAGGCAAGTTCATCCTCCTCATAGACTGTAAAGTAGAGGATATGTACAGGGATAGGCTTTGAGAGTTTGATCGTTGTGGGTTTGTTTGATGCAAGGATCTCTTCGATATCGCTTTGTGAATAGTTTCCTTTGGCATGTTCAAGAAGCACACGCATAAGGTCAAAAGGTCTCTCCACACGCATACATCCGGAGCTGTAGACTTTGTATCGGCGGTTCAATAGCGTTTTATTGTCTGTATCATGCAGATAGACGGCATATTTGTTGGGAAACATAAATTTCACACGCCCGAGTGCATTATTTTCTCCGGGAAACTGGACAAAACGGTAGGGTACACGTTTTTCACTGTGTTCATAGGGGTCTAGCATCTCCTGGGTGATATTGATCTCTCTGTTGCCTCTGAAGACATGGATATCATGCTCTGCAAGGTAGTTCGGATCTTCTCTGAGTACATGGATGAGGTCTCTTTTGATCAGGTTGTCAGGGATCGTCCATGTAGGATTGAGCACCATATATTCGATCTTGTCATCAAAGATCGGTGTCGGTCTGTCTATCCGTCCCACGACCACACCCATCTTGAGGAGACGCTGGTAGTCTCTGTAGTATCGTAGATTGAAGTCTGGCACATTGACCTCAACATACTCCTCTTCAAATCTTTTGGGATAGAGTTTGGTTTTGTCAAGGTTAGTGATGATCGCGCGGATATTGTTTTTGGCAGGCTGATTGAGGTAGTAGGTAACAGTTTTATCTATCGTACCTGTTACTTTGAGCAGATAGCGCTTTTGGTAGGTAAGTACAGCATCCCTGAGAGCAGCATCAAAATGCGTATCTAAAGGGGCATCCTTGGGGTAATCCCCGGAAATCTGCAGACGTTTTTTGATCAGTAGAATATCTTTGGAATTGTCACCGATTTTGTAAACCTTGTTACGGTAGGGGATTTTGGGAAATTTCTGCATTCTACGGTAGGCTTTGAGCAGTTTGATAAGCTTTCTGTAGCGCTCCTCCATAGGAAGCAGACTCTCAAGGTAACGCTTAATATCCCCCTCTATCACTGCTCGGCTCATCTGCTCAAAGGGAGGCATTGCTTTGGGATGCATCTCCCAGTGTGCTTTGATATCGTTGGTCTCTTTGAGTTTCGCCATCTTCTCCTGCACCATTTGCCAGTCTACATCTCCCTGTACAATGAAGCGTACCAGCCGAAAATAGGCATTGGAGAGCAGTAGATCGAGTCGGGCGTAGACAATAGCTTTCTTTTCCGGGGAGATCTGACTGTTGTCCAGCAGATAGAAGAGATGTTTGATCGAGCGCTGGTCAAAATGTTTGTTTTTGTAGTTAAAGAGCGGATTGTGCAGTGCCTGGATCAGTTCGCTTGTTTTGGCTTCATTTCCTTTACCGAACCAGAGCGGTCTGTAGCCCGCTTCTTCATAGAGTTTTGTTACCAGTGGTTTGTTGGGACCTTTGAGACGGCTGTCGATGGCATTCTGTATCTGGGTACTGATGGCATCTATCGTCAGGGTTTGCGCCTGAGCGGAGAGAAACAGTACCGTCCATAGCAGTAAAATGTGTATCTTCTTCAAAAAGATTTTTCCTTGTTAGATATCTTTGTATTTTTTGTCTATCAGTTTGAGGTACTTTTCGGGTGTGACCTTCTTCATCTCTTCGGCAAGCCACTGTATCTGAAACCATGCCGCACCGCTGTCACGCAGGTTGAAATAGTTTTTGAGACTCCGGATATTGAACGTCACGACCATATCTACCTTCCAGTTGTCAGAGACGATATGTTTGAAGGCATCTCCGACATTCCGTTTTTTCTTACCGCACTGCAGTGCTTCATAGAGTGTCTGGGCATCCCCTTTGTAGGTTTCGACAAAAGGGAGCGAGGATTTCGCTACGGCATTTTGCAGAAATGTAGCATCTTTGTGATACTGAAGTGTTAACTTGTCATAGATCGCACGGATTTCGATGGTCAGGTAGGCTTTGTCTGTGATGACGAAAAGATCCATCTCCAAAAGTTTTTCAAGAAAGAAGGCAAAGCCATCTTCTGCTTCCATCGATGCGACAAACGCATTGATGACACCTGACATCGTATAACGTGTGGAGCGTACTGAGATCGCCTGAAGCCTGTGTCTTGCGTGCTCCTGCAACACCCCTCTGGAGGTACCGCGGATAAGGTAGCTGAGTGTGGCGTGTTCGATAATGGAGTGGTGGTGGTGTACCCATGCGAGGTTGGCGAGAAGATCAGACTTTTCGATTTTGTTGATTGCATCGGTATCGAGCTTCTCCATAGCGTGCTTGATACACTCGTTTTCGGAGTTTTCAAAGGAGTCATAGCAGGTACGCGCAGCGATCTCCGCAACACCCAGCCCACTCTCCTGAAGCAGTGTCACGTTGGGTTTTTGGTAGGTGATATGGTACATCTCGACGGTTTCCATCATTTTCCCTTAAACAATTTTGATACAATTATATCAATTTTTATTAAAGGCGAAGATGCCCCAAATCTCGAAATAGGATTCATGACTTTATATCATCATCGCATTCACGGACTTCGCATAAAATCATCGTCGAACCTACGGGTGCGACTCAAATTTTCTGCAAACCCCGTAAATACGAGCATAACGTAAATTCAAAGAATCCTATTTCGAGATTTGGGGATGCCTAAAAGGTGGATGATGAGACCTGACGAACGCTTTTACGGATTTGAAGAGGATTTTCGTGATCCCTATGCAAGAGACAGAGACAGGGTATTGCACTGCAGCTCTTTTAGACGGCTGGAGTACAAAACACAGGTTTTTTTGAATCATGAGGGGGACTATTTCCGTACGCGGCTGACCCACTCACTCGAAGTTTCCCAGATCGCGCGTACTCTCTCAAGACAGCTTTCGCTCAATGAGACACTTTCGGAAGTCATCGCCCTCTCCCATGATCTGGGACATACCCCTTTTGGGCATGTTGGCGGTGATGCGCTTGACAAACTGCTTAGAGAAGATGGACATCCGCTGGGGTTTGAACACAATTTTCAATCTTTTCGGGTAGTAACGAGGCTGGAGAAGCGCTACAAGGATTTTGACGGGCTCAATCTGACATTTGCTACGCTTGAGGGGATACTCAAACACTCTTATCCCTACAAAAAACCGTTTTTGGAGGGTCTCGATCCGCGTTTTGCACTCGACAAACACCCCTCTTTGGAGGCGATGGTGGTCGATCATGCCGACGAGATCGCCTACACCTCCCATGATATTGACGACGGGATCAAATATGGACTGATCAGCTTCGATGACCTGAGTGATGATGCGCTTAGCCAGCGTGTCGATGAGATAGTACGCCAAGAGGGGATAGCGAGAGAGGATAGTCTTTATCGTCACCGTTTTGTGGCGGGACTGATCAAGCTGCTGGTAGAGGATTTTATGACTCACTCCAAAGAGGGTGCGGCACTCTACCGCCAAGAGGAACCTATCGCTGCGACACTGGATGCCTCGATGTCGCTGCCTGTCGGTTTTTCGAAGCAGACTGCCACAGAGCTCAAGCGACTTAAAAAGCGTCTTTTTGAAAAGCTCTATACCCATGAGAAGATCGCGCGCAAGATGTATGCAGGGAAACAATGTATCAAAGGACTCTACCACGCATTTAACGAAGATGTCGATCTTCTGCCGCCTACGCAAAAAGCACTTTTGGAGGTGCGTAACAAAGAGCGTGTTGTAGCGGATTTCATCGCCGATATGACTGACCGCTATGCGATGAAGACCTACCATGAGATCTATGGACTTTCTCTCTAAAGTTGCCCTAAAATCTACTATATAGTAAGTTTTGGGTATAATGCGCCCAAATTACAAGTAGGGCAAGACCCGAATTTAGGATAGTGAATGCAAAAGATCAAAAACATCGCCGTTATCGCACACGTTGACCACGGTAAGACCACACTGGTAGACCAGCTGCTTCAGCAGAGCGGAACCTTTGAAGCGCACCAGGAGGTGCAAGAGAGAGCGATGGACAGTAA
>WFYB01000043.1 GCA_015490315.1 Sulfurovum sp.
AACCCAAAGCGACCGAGTCTATGGATGCGATAGAGCAGATGATAGAGAGATTGATCGATAAGGATTGTGCCTATGTCGTCAGCAACGGTGATGTCTATTTCGACACCTCCAAAGACCCCCACTACGGAGAGATCTCACACAAAGTCCATGACGATGAAGAGAACCTAAGCCGTGTTGTGCACAACAGCGAAAAGCGCAACCCCAAAGATTTTGCCCTCTGGAAAGCCTGCAAAGGGGGAGAGGATATCTGTTTTGACGCGCCGTTTTCCAAAGGACGCCCGGGCTGGCATATCGAATGTTCGGCAATGATAGAGAAGCACTTTGAAGGTGATGGCACATACAGCATAGATATCCACGGTGGCGGGGCAGACCTACTCTTCCCGCATCATGAAAACGAAGCCGCACAGAGCCGCTGTGCCACCGGACATGAACTTGCCAAATACTGGATGCACAACGGGTTTGTACAGATCGACGGCGAGAAGATGAGCAAAAGTCTGGGCAACAGCTTTTTCCTCAAAGATGCCCTCAAGGTCTATGACGGAGAGGTGCTGCGCTACTATCTCAACTCAGTACACTACCGCAACGACTTCAACTTCAACGAAGAGGATCTGCTCACTGCCAAAAAGCGTCTGGACAAACTCTACCGCCTCAAAAAGCGTCTGCTGCCTGGCAAAGCTTCAGCAGTCAACAAAGATTTCAAAGCAGCCCTGCTTGAGGCGATGGCAGACGACCTCAACATCTCCGTCGCCCTTGCGCACATCGATGAGATGATCGCCAACGCCAACGAACAGCTCGATGCCAACCCAAAAGACAAGGCGCTCAAAAAAGAGACGCTTGCCAACCTCGAGTTTGTCGATACCCTTCTCGGCTTTGGCGGCAAAGAGCCCTACAGCTACTTCCAGATCGGCGTCGATGAAGATCTTAAAGCCCAGATCGAAGAGAAGCTTCAAAAGCGTGCAAACGCCAAAGCTGCCAAAGATTTCGCCACCTCGGATGCCATCCGTGACGAACTTACCGCTATAGGAATCGCCATCATGGATACCCCAGAGGGTACCGTATGGGAAAAGATCTAAAATGAAAGCACTGCTCAAACAGTATCTGCCCTATCTAGCAGGATACAAAAAAGAGTTTTTTATCGCGATCCTCGGTATGATCGCTGTAGCAGCAGGAACAGCCGGCAGTGCCCAGCTCATCAAACCGGTACTCGATGAAGTCTTTATCAACAAAGACAGAGAGATGCTCAACCTTATTCCTTTTCTGCTTGTGGCTGTCTTCGCACTCAAAGGGATAGGAAGATATATACAGACCTATTATACCTCCTATATCGGACAGGATGTTGTACGCAAGCTCAGAGACAGACTTGTAAGCCATCTAACCTATCTTGATATTGACTTTTTCCGCACTATGCACAGCGGAGAGATACTTTCGCGTGTGACCAACGATATCATGCGTATCCAGACAGTCGTTGCGACGATCATCCCAAACCTGATCAGAGAGACCATGGTCATCATCGCCTTGACAGCGTATGTGATCTATGAGAGTCCCAAGCTGGCATTTTATTTCCTGATTATCATGCCTCTGGCACTTCTACCCCTCTCCCGCCTTGCCAAACGTATGCGTAAATACTCCAGGCTCTCGCAGGAGAGTACGGCAGATATGACCAGTCGACTGGGTGAGATCCTTTCCAACATCGAGGTGATCAAATCCAACTCTTCCCAGACCTATGAGGCGGAACGCTTTGCCCAAGAGAACCGTAATGTCTTTCACTTTATCATGAAACAGATCAAAACCAACGCACTTATCTCCCCTGTGATGGAGCTTCTGGGTGCCGTAGCGATCGGTGTAGTGATCTATATCGGCGGTACAGAGGTGATTGAAGGGAGGATGACCGTAGGTTCGTTCTTCGCATTTGCCACGGCGCTTTTCATGCTCTATGATCCCATCAAACGTCTCTCAACACTCTACAATCAGGCACAGGATGCCATCAGTGCCAACAAACGGATGCAGGAGCTCCTTGAAACAACCCCGAAAATCCTCTCTGGAGAGAGAGCGCTTGACGAGACCATAAGCGATGTCATCTTCGATCATGTCTCCCTCTCATATGACGGCACACCCGCACTTACTGATATCTCTATAGAAGCTAAACGGGGTGAAAATATTGCGCTTGTAGGAGACAGCGGCGCGGGCAAAAGCTCCTTTGTCAATCTTCTGGTGCGCTTCTACGATCCTACATCAGGGAAGATCCTGATAAATGGCAGGGATTACCGCAGTTTTACATTGGCGTCTCTTCACAAAAAAATCGCCTACGTCACCCAAAGGATATACATCTTCAACGACTCCATCGCTGCCAATGTCGCTTATGGTGAGGAGATCGATGAGACAAGAGTCGTTGAAGCACTTCAAAAAGCCTATGCAATGGAGTTTATCGACAAACTTGAAGAGGGTATCCACACCAGACTCGCACAAAACGGTGACAACCTATCAGGTGGACAGCGGCAGCGTATCGCTCTGGCACGTGCACTCTACAAGAACCCGGATATTCTGATCCTCGATGAAGCGACTTCCGCACTCGACAACAAAAGCGAGGCACTGATCCAAAAGGCACTGCACGCGCTGAAACCTGAGATGATCACTTTTACTGTCGCACATCGTCTCAGTACGATCGAGGATGCCGACAGAATATTGGTCTTTGAGGAGGGGAAGATCATCTGTCAGGGACGACATGAAGCACTTCTTGAGAACTGTGAGACCTATCAGAAACTTGCCAAAAAGCTCTAATAGCTACCAATAAGAGATCCTTAACACAATTGGTGCTATGATTCTTCTAATTATTTAGCGGAGAAATAGAATGTCAAGAGTTATCTTTCTCTTTATCTGTACCTATACCTTTCTGTTCAGTGCGATTGTCGAAGAGTTCCCCTTTATCGGGGTAACAGTCACAACCCAAACGATAGATCTGAAAAAAAGCAGTACGATCAAAGAGACCACTACAGCCATCCAGTACGGCAAACAGACAGTGGATCTTCGTACCACTTTCAGCTATGAATTTTCCGGGAGCTACAGCAGCTTCAATCTTGAGATCGACAAAATACTCTTAGATGAGCTCTTTGGCAGCCCAAAATACAGACCCTATGCCGGTATGGTAGTAGGTACCGTCAATTATGATGACAATACCTTGAACGATAACAGCGGGTACTACTACGGTGCAGCACTTGGGATGATTCTCTATGCAACTGACAATATAGATGCAGATATCTCATACCACTACTACAAAGTAGAGGGTTTTGAAGATATAGACAATATCAAGGGAGCTACATTCTCCCTGCACTACTTTTATTAGAAATTGGCTATAATCGCGTAATTTATTACGGAGATTATAGTGTCTGTCCTTACCTACGAAAATCTAAAAAAAATC